>JAGHCG010000264.1 GCA_021160565.1 bacterium
AAGTAAAAGTATTCAGTGGAAGAAAACTTGTTGATGAAAAAAGCGAATATTTTACAGTGGGAAAAAACTGGGTGAAATATTATGATTACTGTATTGTTTACCCTTCAAGAATGTCATACAGTGAAGATGGAATACCGTGGGAAATTTACAATCTGAGAGAGAATTATATCACCACAACCCATATATTTGCCTGGTATCCAATCCTCGGAGACCTTGATCCAAAAGTTGAGGACTGGTATATGTCTGAGCAGGGAATAATGAAGAGTAAGAAAGCAATATTGAGATTTACAAAAGCATGTGAAAAATTTGGTATAAAGAAAGAGTTTTACTATGCGATATGGGTAAATTCAGTTCCAGGAAGTTTAGATTTTGCGTCAGATCCCACAAAACTTTTATTTAACAGGTACGGCCAACCATTTGTGGAAAAATTTAAAATTTCTCCAGATAAAGAAGTAGTTGTTCCAGCAATTAATCTTTATACAGAATATTTCAGAAATTATTTGGCTCGGGAGATAAAAGAAACAATAGAGATGTTTGGATGGGATTCTGTATTTTACGATTGTATAAGAAATCTTGGGATGGCAAAGCCGCAATGGAATTCCATTTATCATCACTATACATATGATGGAAAAATTGCGGGTAAACTTTTTGCTCCTACGGTTGAAGAAGCAGTTAAAAAATGGGTTAATGAAATAAAGGAAAAAGTGAGGAAAAAATATCCTGATTTTGTTTTTACAGCAAATTTTCTTGGGCCAGTGGCAAGGCAGGTAACAGAGGATAAAAAAGAGGAGAAGTTATTTTTAACATATTTTAACCTTTTTGATGCATCAATGGCTGAACTTGGTGGAGGAGGAGATCAGTTAGCGAGAAAAGCAGGTGTGGGGATTTTAAGAAATTTGAAAGACCATTTTGATTACACTGGAAGATGGATAAGTATAAATGGAGAAAAAAGAAGAAAAGTTTTTCCATATGGTCCTTTCAATTATGCAGGAGAAGTTGGGACAAAGAGTTATCTTGCCCTTGCTTTTGCAAACAATTTCCATGTTGGTTCCTGGTGGCCAGCACCTGCATATTCTTATTTTGGCAAACCTCTTATGGAATACTACAAATTCAGGATTAGATACAGTGCCTATCTATATGATGATAACATAAAATGGATACCATCTGAGAAAGTCAATTTTATAGAAGTGGAAACTCCCAGAAATGTTTACTGGAAGGAATACGTTTATGAAAAAACAGAAAAAAAGGGAAGAAATATTCTAATACATTTTGTAAACATGCCAGAGGCAAAATTTGTATGGAGAGAGAATGTCCCACCGGTAAAAAGAGAAAATATAAAGGTGAAAATGGATATTCCTTCAGGGTATAAACCTGTCAAGATATATATGCTCTCTCCTGATAATGGGTGTGGAGCAAAAATAATCAAGTTTAAACTCACTGGTAGAAAAGTGGAATTTCAAGTGCCTTCTCTGTATTATTACGACCTCATTGTTGTAAAACTCAAAGAAAGTTGACAATCCTGCCAAAATGTGATATAGGAAGAAAGGGGGTGATAAAATGTATAAATGGAAATGTTTTCCCTATTTTTCAGAAAGGGAAAAAGGATTTACTTTAATTGAATTACTTGTTGTTGTCGCCATTATAGCCATTCTTGCTTCAATGCTGCTGCCTGCTTTAAGCAGAGCAAAAGAACAGGCAAAAAGGTCTGTTTGTCTTGGAAATTTAAAACAACTTGGTCTTTCTCTGAATATGTATGCTAATGATTATGACGGATATTTTCCTATCTGGGATAACAATATTGATAAAGCAACAAGGGCATTATGTCTTTTAACAGGACAGACTGATCCTGCAACTGATGAGATAGAAGGACCAAATTATGTCGGAGACTCTGAAGTCTTTATCTGTCCAAGCTCTCATGATACATCTTCAGATACAAATTTCCCTGGAATTGGAAGATGCTCTTATGCATATGCAGTTGGGCTTGATAATAAAAAAACAAGAGCTGAGACAGCTATTATGGCTGATGCAAAAAGATGGGGATATGATGGAACAGATGTCTGGAGTTATTGTATGAGATTGCATTATGAAGACCATCATGGAGTTGAAGGAGTAAATGTTTTATATGTTGGTGGGAATGCCGAATGGATTCCAAAATGGCATGATTGGATTTCTGGAGCGAGAAGATACAGTGAACTTCCTTACTGGAAATTTCCAAACTGTCCGAGATATCAGACAGGAACCTTTCCAAATGATTGGCCTCATGCTTTGCAAAATCCAGATGGATTATAAGGAGGTGGTAATATGAAGAAAAAAGGGTTTACACTTATAGAACTACTTGTGGTTATAGCAATAATAGCAATTCTGGCAGCAATGTTACTTCCTGCACTTTCAAAAGCAAGAGAAAGAGCAAGGCAGAGCGTATGTATGAATAATTTAAAACAACTTGGAACTGCTATTCATATGTATGCTGAGGATTACGATGACTGGTTACCAAGAGCATATAATGGAAAAACATGGGTTCAAAGATTCTGTGAACTTGGATATCTGGGAAAACTTAAGTATGTAAATGTATGGTACCCTGACAGAAGGAAAATGACAGAAAAAGTTTTTATATGTCCCAGTGATATTGAAATAAAAAATTTAAATGGGGTTTCCTATCATATAAATATGTGTATTACAAATCCTACTCCTCCTTCTTATTACCATCAAAAAGTTGGTGATATAAAAACACCATCTGAAACAGGAATATTTTTTGAAGCGATCACAGGAGATGGATATATTATTTATCCTTATGCAGACGGGCCACAAAATTTAAGATACTGGCACAACGATGGAATGAATATATGTTATGTTGATGGTCATGTGGGATGGAGAAGAAAGCCTTTACCGACAAGTGTTAAAAATTACTGGGAATCTGGATATTCACCTGAACCCTGGAGATTGTGGAGAGGAGTGGAAGCATACGCATATTAAAAAATTTAATTATTACCAGTAACCAAATTTACTTACAAATTTTTTCCAGTTTTTCCCAAGAGGTGGAATGGTTTTTTTAAGAGGGTCTTCTTTCATTTTATTTTTTTTCAGCATTTTTTCAATCCATTTTTCAAGTTGATTCCTCAATTTTTCTGCAATTTTTTTATTTTCTCCATAGATATTTTTCTGCTCATATGGGTCTTTTTTCAAATCATAAAGTTCAATTGGTGGAAGTCGGTGAATATCATATTTTCTTCTGGAAACAATCAATTTATATCTTTCAGTTCTTATTGCCCATTTTACCTGATATGTACATTCCTGAGTGTATAAAGCAGAATATAAAGGTTTATTATTTTCTCCCGTAATATACTTATAAAGACTTTTTCCTTCCATTTTTTCCGGAACACTGAGTTTTAAAATCTCAAGAATAGTAGGAGCAATATCACAATGCTGAACAAGATATTTGATTCTTTTTGGTTTTACTCCTGGCAGGTGAATAAGAAGAGGGCAGTGAATATTTTCGTCATAAAGACCATGGTGGTCAAAAAATCCTGGGTGGTGATACATTATTTCTCCATGGTCTGAAAAGATGATAATTAATGAATTTTCAAATAAATTTTTCTTTTCAAAAAAAGAGAAAAGTTTTCCAAGATGAGTATCCATATATCTTATTTCAGCATCATAAAGAGATTCAATATATTCAGGGTCTCTTATCAATTTCCCATTTTTCCTTAACCATGTTTTACTCCAGGACTTTCCATGAGGAGTTTTATAAAATTCATCCATTCTTTTATCTTTTTTATCAAAAGGATTTTTATTTTCTGGATAAAAAAGTTTTATAAGATTTTCAGGTGGAATATAAGGAGTGTGAGGGTCCCAGTAATGAATAAAAATTAAAAATTTTTCTTTATAATACTTTTCCAGCCATTCAATTGTCCTTTTTGTTACATCTTCTGCCTTAACTGTCTGGAAGTATTTTATGGTGATACTTGGATTGATATAAAATTCATATCCTCTTAAAAACCAGTTTTTCATCACAGCAAGATTGTCAACTGCACATGTCAGATAATCATTTTTCAGGAGAATTTCAGGAAGCCATGGACTTTCAGGATTTATTTTTTCTTTCCCACCATGGGTTATTATTCTATGAGTAAGAGAAAATTGACCTGTGAAAAAAGTTGTGTAAGAAGGTTGAGTTGGAATTGAAGGAGCAAAAAAGTTTTCAAAAACAACTGCATTTTTCCCAAATTTATCAATGAAAGGAGAAGTGGGTTTTTTATATCCGTAAATACCAAGATGGTCTGCTCTTAAAGTATCAAGGGCTATTAAAATTACATTCATCTTTACTCCTTTTTTAATTCCTCAATTGTTTTTCTTACATTTTCCATTCTTGCTTCCACATCAGGGTGGTTACGAAGAAAAGCAGGTAATTTTAAAGTACCTTTTTCCATTTCTTTCAATTTCTCAAAAAACCTTATCATTCCTTCAGGGTCATATCCTGCTTTAAATGCATATATGACTCCAAGTCTGTCAGCTCTCAATTCTTCCTCTCTGCTGTATTTTAGCATTGTTAATGTAAAAACAGTATCAACTGATTTTTGAATTGCTGCTGACCTTGTTTTGCTTAAAAGAATTGTTGCTGGTATTGAATATAAAATTTGTGCCTGTAATCTGTGGACACCATCTCTTGCACATATATGACCTATTTCATGACCAATAATACAGGCAAGTTCATCATCTGAAGTAATCTTTTCCAGAAGTCCTGTATAAATATAAACAAAACCACCTGGAACTGAAAAAGCATTTATTTCTTTTCCTTTTATCACTCTGAAAGTGTATTTTAAGTTGGGTCTATCACAAACCTTTGCTATTTTCTGTCCAATTTTTTCAACATTTTCAGGAGTTGGAATAATTTTAAATTCTCTCTGAATTTTTTTATCAATTGCTCTTCCCATATCAATTTCATCTTTTTCAGTATATAATGTGTATTCTTCCTTTTTTGTAACAGGATTATAAAAAGTAGCACATCCACTGAAAAGAAATATAAGAATGAGAGGAAATATAAAACCCATCTTCTTCATACCTTTATTCCTATTTTTTCAAGGTCTTCTTTCAAACAATTGGGAACCCATAATTCAAGAGAAGGAACAAGATTTTCTTTTTGAAACTCCTCACTTATTCTATCTATTTTATCCATAATTTCTTTTTCAAGTTTAAACTCAAAACTTTTAACATTTTCAGCAAAATGATGTGATTTTCTTGCTCCCACAATTGCAGAAGAAAGTATCTCTTTTTCTGTTGCCCATCTTATTGAAAGTTGGGTTAAACTCATACCTTTTTCCTCTGCAATCTTTTTTAATTCTTCAACTACCTGAAGTGCTTTACTGAAAATTGGCTCTGTGAACAGGACATTATTTTTTCTTATTCCTTCTTTTATTTCTGTTCCTTTATTAAATCTTCCTGTAAGAATCCCTTCTCCAAGAGGACTATAAGCAAGATAAGAAATTCCTTTTTCTTTGCAGAAGTCAGTTGTTCCATCAAAATCATAGCATCTCCATAAAATTGAATATGGAACCTGATTGGAAACAATTACAGAAAATGCCTCTTCAGGAAAATTTTTAAGATGATGTGCTCTGAAATTACTTACTC
>JAGHCG010000262.1 GCA_021160565.1 bacterium
CTTATGGTGTTCACCTTGGAAAAGAAGACCTTTCTCCAGAGGATGCAAGGAAATTAATCCCTGATAAAATAATAGGAGTTTCAACTTCTGGTAAAGGTTTAAAAAGAATAAAAGAAGTGGATTATATTGCAGTGGGTTCAATTTTCCCCTCCCCAACAAAACCAGAAAAAAAACCAATTGGTTCTGATATATTGACAGTGATAAAAAAAGAAATTACTATACCTCTTATAGCAATTGGGGGTATAAATTTATGTAATGTAGAGGAAGTGATTGAAAAAGGGGCAGATGGAGTGGCTGTAATTTCAGCAGTTGAAAATTCACCTGACCCTGAAAAAAGCGTTAAAAAATTCAAAGAGAAGGTGAAAAAAGCATGGAAAAAAACAATAAAAACAGAGAAAAAAAACAGAAACCAGAAGGATTAAATTTTCTTAAAGGTCTTATTTTATGGATTATTGTCCTTGGAATTATCGTCTCTCTTGCTAAATTTACAAACTTCCAGGATTATACACTTTCAAAGAAAAGCATCACCTACAGTGAATTTCTAAAAGAAATTGAAAAAGGTGGAATTAAAGGAACTGTTATAATAAAGGAAGGATATGTATATGGAACTCTGAAAGATGGAACAAAATTCAGAACTTACAGTGGAAAAGACCCTGACCTTTACCGAATTTTAAGAAAAAATAATATAAATTTTCAACCTCAACCTTCCTCTTATTTTCTGGCAAATTTATTTTTCACACTTATTTCAATAGCATTTTTTCTATTCCTTTTCAGATTTATTGCTTTAAGACAGGCAACAGCAGAACATAATAGAGTCATGTCTTTTACAAAAAGTCGTCCTTTAATGCCTGATACAAAAAACAAAATTACTTTTGATGATGTTGCTGGATGTGAAGAAGCAAAGGAAGAATTGAAGGAAATCATAGAATTTCTAAAAAATCCAAAAAAATTTCAAAAACTTGGTGGGAAAGTGCCAAAAGGAGTTCTTCTCATTGGGCCTCCTGGAACAGGAAAAACACTTCTTGCAAAAGCAGTCGCTGGAGAAGCAAAAGTTCCATTTTTAAGTATGAGTGGTTCTGACTTTGTTGAAATGTTTGTAGGAGTTGGAGCAGCAAGAGTAAGAGATTTATTCAGACAAGCAAAAAAACTTGCTCCATGTATTATTTTCATTGATGAAATAGATGCTGTGGGAAGACAGAGATTTGCAGGACTTGGAGGTGGACACGATGAAAGGGAACAAACATTAAACCAATTGCTGGTGGAAATGGATGGATTTCAATCAGAAGAAGGAATAATAGTTATGGCTGCAACAAACAGACCGGATGTTCTGGACCCTGCATTAACCAGACCTGGAAGATTTGATAGAACAGTTGTTGTGACTTTACCAGATGTAAAAGCAAGAGAAAAAATATTCAGAGTCCATACAAAAAATAAGCCCCTTGCTGAAGATGTAAATCTTGAAGTTCTGGCAAGGGCAACTCCAGGACTTGCAGGAGCCGATATAGCAAATATAGTAAACGAGGCTGCTTTACTTGCTGCCAAAAAAGGAAAAGAAAAAATTGATATGAAAGATTTTGAAGAAGCAAAAGATAAGGTATTGATGGGAGTTGAAAGAAAAAGTTTGGTTATAAGTGAGGAAGAGAGAAAAATTATTGCATATCATGAAGCAGGACATACACTTGTCCAGAAAAGTTTACCAGAAGTTTATCCTGTGCATAAAGTTACAATTATTCCAAGAGGAAGAGCGCTTGGTCTTACCCACATTTTACCTGAAAAAGACAAATTTATTGAAAGTGATAGTTATTACAGAAACTCATTATGTGCTCTTCTTGCTGGAAGAGCAGCAGAAAAAATTGTTTTTGGGAAAATGTTTACAGGAAGTGAAAATGATTTGAAAATAGCAACTGAAATTGCAAGAAAAATGGTATGTGAATGGGGAATGAGTGAAAAACTTGGACCTGTAAGTTTTGAACATAAAGAAGCAGTTTTTCTTGGAAGAGACCTTGTTCAACAGAGACAGCACAGTGAAGAAACAACAAGAGAAATTGACAATGAAATAAGGAAAATACTTGAAGAAGCAGAAAAGAAAGCAACTGAAATAATTATAAAAAATAGAGATAAACTTGAAGCCCTTGCAAATGCACTTTTAGAAAAAGAGACGCTTAACTCTGATGAAATTGATGAAATTCTTGGATTAAAAAAAGGAGATGGGAATGGACATAAAGAAAATAGAAAAAGCAGTGAAAATGATACTTGAAGCAATAGGAGAAGATATAAACAGGCAGGGGATTAAAGAAACACCGAAAAGAGTAGCAAAAATGTATTCTGAAATTTTCAGTGGGATTGCTGAAGACCCTCATAAAGTTCTTGGTAAAGTTTTCAAAGAGGAATTTGATGAACTCGTACTTATTAAAGACATTCCTTTTTATTCAATGTGTGAACATCATCTTCTTCCCTTTTATGGAAAAGCACATATTGCCTATTTACCTGATGGAAATAAAGTTGTTGGAATAAGTAAAATTGCAAGACTTGTTGATGTTTTTGCAAAAAGACCGCAACTTCAGGAAAGAATTACAAACCAGATAGCTGACACTATTATGGAAACACTTACTCCACAAGGAGCAATGGTTGTTATTGAAGCAGAACATTTATGCATGATTATGAGAGGAATTAAAAAACCGGGTACAAAAATAGTAACTTCAGCAATGAGAGGAATTTTTTTAAGAGATATAAGAACAAGAACAGAAGCATTAAATCTTATAATGGAAAGAGGCAGAACCTTCTAACCTGAACAAACCTGGTCTGACTTCAAATTATCTAAGAAAAGGAGAAAGAAGAATCACCACTCCCAGAATCATTAATACAATTCCAACAACAGCCAGAATATCTGAAGAAGTTTCTTTTTGATATGAGAGTTGAGGCTTAAAAGTAAAAAAAATCCCTGCTATGAGAAGTAAAAATCCAACAATAAGTTGAACCACTCGTGAAGACATTTTCCCTCCTTCTTTTTCATCCGTTTAAATCCCAACTTTCTACTGACCCGAGTTTAATCTAATTTCCTTTTTAGACAAACATGGTTCTGCTTCAGAAGAGAAGATTTTATTTTCTTTTATCTCCTCTGCCTTAACATTTACAATTTCATTTTTCAAATTTTCTTTACTTTCTATCAAGAATGGAATGTAATTTTCAGAATACCCTTCCCAGTATTCATTCTTTTTC
>JAGHCG010000084.1 GCA_021160565.1 bacterium
AACCGTATCCTTTGGTATTATCTCAATCAATGTTTTCACAGAGTTTCTTTCCTTAGTGCAAGCACAAGTGGGTTTATCGTCCCAAATTGCTCCGCACTTTACACATAATTTCCATATCTTACCCTTTTCAGCAATCTCTTCGGGAACAGCAACTTCTTGATCTTCATCCTCTTTAGTTTCTATCTCTTCCCATAACATGAAGTATCTATTTTTTCGTGGTGTATCTATTTCAGCGAAAGAGTGTTTAAGTTTTCCATCTTTAACATCACCAACTAAGTATTCCTGCCCGCAACGCCGGCAGGACGCGAGCTCAAAGACAGGGTATTTGTCCTCAGTTAGCTCTCTTCTCTCCAAGAATATTTTTGGTTCAGGATAGAATGATACAAAAACGCCTTCTGGAGCGCGCACAAAAAGATGATAACGTGCAGGTAAAAGTGGTAAAAATTCTGAATCTGGTCGTGCCCATACAAGTATATTAATCAAGCTAATTACTTGACGATATTCCCTATCAGATGGATTATCATTTCTCACAAGTTGCTTAATACATTCTTGAATATTTTTTGCTCCATCTTCTAATAAAGCTTTCAGATTTATTACTCTTTCATCTTTTGTAAAGATTTCGTAGAGGAATCTCTTGGTATTATTTGCACAGCCATCTCTTGCATCTTTTAAAATATCCTCTGGTATACCTTCCTCTTTACATAAGTCAAAAAGTCCGTTGATCAAAGAAGAAGGGCTTTCTTGAATCATTTTTTCCAGTTTAGGGTATAGCTCCAATCGCGGTGTAAAACTTCCTCTTTCTGTGGTTTTAACCCTTTCACTTTTTATTATGTCTTGCCTGTTATTATCTCGTGGATCCCACTCAAATTTTTCACCAAACAGATTTTTAGCAAACTCTGCCACCTTACTAAAATCTTCCTCTTCTCTCACGAGGGTTGCACTAGTTGCAATACATTGTAGATCGCCCATCATATTTTTGCATACTCTATCTTTTAAACGCCGAATAAGCATTGCCATTTCAATGCCAGTAGCTCCACTGTAAATATGTGCTTCATCTAAAATTAAATACTTCCAGTTCTTTGCATATTTCCCATCGAAGAAAGGTGTGTCTTTTGGTCTTAAAAGCAAATACTCGAGCATTGCATAATTTGTTATGAGGATATGAGGAGGATTATTCCTCATCTCTTCTCTGGAAAGAAGTTCACTTTCCACCGGCTCTTCCCCAGGATTCATCAATCTGAATTTCTCTTCTCCTTGCTTTTTCGTTTCGGGGGTATCCCCCACATACCTGCCAAAGGTTATTTTAAATTCTGGCATCTTCTGTTCAATAACCTTGGCTATTTCTCTTAATCTTCTCAATTGATCATTTGCCAGTGCATTCATTGGATAAAGTAAGAGGGCTCTAACACCAGGGGTAAGTCTCCCTTCTTCGTATTCTTTCAAGAGATGATTTAAAATAGGTATAAGAAAACATTCAGTCTTCCCGCTACCTGTGCCAGAAGCGATAACTACGTTTCTGCCTTTAAGTATTTTTCTAAGAGCTTTCTCTTGATGTAAATATAAAGGATTATTGCGCAAATACGAAAGAGCATCGTAAATGAATTTCTCTAAATTCTTAACAAGGGCCCTTTCTTGAATAAGATCTTTAAGATAACAACCTTTTTTAAAAGGTGGTGTTGCTTCCAAAATTGGACCGTTAGTGAACCAGAATCTTTCAACTTCTTCACGGAAAAGCTTCCGAAGATCATTGTTTCTAAGCCGGAAAGTACTTGTTAAATATCTAATGTAACTTTGTCTAATGCTTTCTGTTACTTTAATCGGATCTATTGTCATTATTTCCACCTCCTGTTAACGCTTTAAGTGTCTCAATATTCCGCCAATGGATAGTTTTTCTTCTTTTGTCATAAGGAATATTTAGATGTTTCATATCTCTCATTTCTATTCCTGCTTTTAAGAGTTCTCCTTTGCTAAATCCCTTACCTGCTCTAATTCCTTTGCTACCTTTAACTATGGGTTTTCCATAAGATATTTTGGGAATTGGAATAAATTTTCGACTGACTGTTTTCAAAGCAAGAAAAAAAATAATAGGTACCTCACCTATTATCTGTTTGTCTTTTTCAATGTTGATTTTAAGCGTTAGATTGTCCTTATTTTTCTTAATTGTGTCATAAAATTGATTAAGCAGGAAACTATAATTTGCACCTTTTCTTACAAACTTCGATTCTTGTATTTTGTTGCCATTTGACTCAAGAATCGCTGAAATATTATATTTTATTGGACTATTAGTGCGTACAAAAATATGGAAGTCCTCAGCTGGGATTAAATCTTCTCTTTTTATTTTAAGAGGTTTATCCTTCCAGAGTTGTTGCTGTGAACTCCTCCATTTTAACCTTGGGATTGTTATTTTTACATTTGTCATAGTTTCAGGCTTTTCTTTTATGGAAATGGAAAATTCTGTTGTTTCATCTTGTCGCGGCACAACAATACAAAAACCTTGTTGATTAAGAGTAATCTTTTTGGATGCTTTTAGATCATACTTTTGGGGATTTTCTAAAATTATTTCAATTTTTTCTTCTTTATGACTTTTTGAAGGTTGTGGGATTATAAGTTCTTTAGTATAATTCAATTGCAGTGAGGGAAGGTAGCGGAAAAACAAGGTTGCAATTGACTCGCCTTTCTGCTCACAAATATCTAACTGGAATTCACCACATTCACATGGTAAATCATCCGGAGGATTCAATTTAAATGGCTCATTTCCAGTCCAATTATCTCTGATAAGTTTAGAGCCAGCAATTTTATTTTGAACCCAGATCACCCACCCAGAACTATCCTTCCTTGGAGCTATTATTTTGATGTTATTATCTGTGAAGATTGGTGATTGCTCCCCAAAATCATCAAAAATTGCATTTTGATTGTCAAAAGTGAAAGTTGGTTCACAACTTATCTCCTTTTTTTTATGTGTTTTTTTGTCTCTTATAATTACTTTACTCCGTTCTTTGAGATTGATTTTTAAGGGCTGATATTTTTCCCAAATCCATCTTTCTACAATTAGATCAGGCTCAGGGAGTAATTCAAAATCCTCATTAAGGAGGAACCATACATCGCGTTTAGGCAATGGATTCATTTTTCCGTTTTCATTATAAAGATAATACATCTTACCAGAATTACCATTTAAGATAAAAACGTAAAAAGCTTTATCTTCATGTTCATATTTATAAGTCCTCTCATTAATTTCTTTTGGGAAAATGACTGTAAAACTTCGTATTGGCTCTTTTACTTCTATCTTCGTTTTCTCTATTTCGATAATTTGTCCAGCTACACTTGCCTTTGTAAAGATCCTTTCTTTCTTCCCGTTTATTTCTAACTTATATTCCAATTTCTTTGAAGAAATATCCACGACATCCGAATTGAGCACTTGTTTGGGCAGAACAAGAAATACTTTAGATTCATCAAAATTGATTTCAATGTAAGGTGACAGCACACGTTGAGGGGGTGAACTCGACTTTTTGAGAATATATAAAGTTTTTGAAGAGTTGCTTTTAAGTGAAAAAACATGTTTTGTCATAGTCTTTTTCCACGTTCTACCTAAATCTATTTCTTTTCTTCTTGTCCTGGGTAATCTTTTTTTCTTTCCTATAGACTTCGTGGTTTTTTCTTCCTGTTCGGTTGGTTGCTTCTTTATCCGTGGCTTTTTTGTTTTTCGCTTTTCTTCAATAATCTTATTAGAGATATCCTCTCGTTTCTTTTTTCCTTCTTTTTTAGGTTGAAGTTCTCCTTTTGCTTCCACAGCTGCTTGTACTTCCGCCTTATGCTTTTCCACAGTTTTCTTTACTACTTTTTGCACAATCTCATCTACTACCTTCTCTTCAGCGGTCACTTCTGTAGATGCCTCTTCTATTACTACAGATGTCTCATATTTTGTGCTTTCTTCTGCTTCTGCGAGCTCCCATGTGCTCACATCTGTAGGTTTTTCTTCTTTGGCTTCTGCTACCTCATAGGGTTCTTCACACACTTCTTCGTGAGCCAGTTTTTCTACTTTTACTTGTAGTTCGGGGGGTTCCCTGATAGCAGATTCTCTTTCTCTGATCTGTTTCTTTTTCCAATTTTCTTTATACTCTTTTTCCCTTTTTGTTCTTAAGAAGAAAGTTATAATCTGACTAATCCAAGATATAAGCTTTCTAAAGACATTATCCATTCTTCCCACCTGTCTTATTATAGTTGACAAGCGAAATATCACTTAATTCTTTCATATACGAACTGTTCGGATTGTAATGCACCCCGAAAAATTGGACTAAAA
>JAGHCG010000046.1 GCA_021160565.1 bacterium
TGAGGAGAGTATATAAAAGAGTTTTTTTAAGAGCGACTGTAATATCGAAAAGTCTGTACCTTACAATAGCATAGGTTATAAACCCTACAATGACTACAGTCATGGTAGGACCAAGAGAGACAAAATGGGAAATTCCCAATGAAGGAAGAATTACGTTTGTCAGAGATCCAATAAAACTAGAAATACCAAGACCTAAAAAGACTGTTTTTATTTGTAGGCTCTCATACCTACTTTTAGAGTATTTCCACTTCTTAAATAAATAGTATAGTCCTCCTCCCATTGTTCCTATTTCATAAATTGCCCAAATCGTATGAAGTGGACCTAAAACAGGCCTAAATACTCCATTATGAAATATAACTCCTCTCTGTAAAAATTTAGTAAATTGGCTCATATACATAAAAGAAAAGCTGATAGAGTAGATTATAAGGATCGCTGATTTGGAAAATTTTTTGATTTTCGTGGGAAAGAATAAACAAAACAATAAGAAATTCGCTGGGATCAACGATCCAAAGGTATATGCCCATCTTCCCCAAACATCAACTCTGTTTATATCATTGCAAATACTAATGAAGAAATTCGTTAAACTCCATGCTACTAAATTGAGGATAAAGATGGAAAATACTCTGTTCTGAATACGTTTAGGATTTCTTATCAGTACATAAAAGGCTAAGGAAAGATTGGTCAAAGTGGAAAGTAAAAGGAAGAAAGCTTTTAAACTCATCCTGTAAATCTCCTCAATATCATACAGGAATTAGTTCCTCCAAAAGCATGGACATTCAAAAGAACAATTTCCACCTCGTTTTTTCTGCAAACATTTGGCACTACATCCAGGTCGCATTCAGGGTCTGGAAACTCATAGTTTATAGTAGGTGGAATTATTCCTTCATTAAGAACTAAAAGACTTCCTGCTATTTGAAAAGGTCCTGCTGAAGCAAGAGGGTTACCAATCATTGATTTTATGGAACTTACAGGGATATTATAGGCTCTTTTGCCAAATACCCTTTTAATGGCTCTGGTTTCAGCCACATCTATAAGAGGGTCAGAAGGAGCATGAGCAGAGATGTAATCCACTTCTTCCTTGAATATACCTCCATCCATTAGTGCTTCTTCCATTGTTACAGAAAACCCATGACCATCAAGGTCCGGGTCATAGGAACTATGTGCTTCTGTATTACTGCTGTATCCTATAATCTCTCCATAGATTTTTCTCCCTTCAGAGATTGCCTGCTCCATATTCTCTATTATAAATACCCCTGCACCTTCACTGAGAATTCCTCCATCTCTCTTCAGGTCAAAAGGACGACTTGCTTTTTCCGGGAAGTCATTTTTTGTACTGGTTACACCCGCCGCACATAGACTTCCCATGGTTAAAGGAGTAATAGAAGCATCAGTTCCTCCTGCTATAGCAATTCTTTTTTTCCCCCTTTGAATATCACGGAAAGCCAATCCTACAGCATCTATTCCTCCTGTACATCCTGTGGAAATAGTGAATACCGAGGCTTTGCAGTTCAGTTGCACTCCAATTTCCACTGCAGGAGAATGTGGAAAATATCCCATAGAACCAAAAGGGCTCATGTATCTCACACCTCCTAATTGAAGCTGAAAATGTTCACGTTCAAAAATGTCCATTCCTCCTGTAGCTGTACCGATGTAAATTCCAAATTCTTCAGAAGTGAATTTCTCGATTTCACTATCTCCCCAGTCTCTCAAAGCAAGTTTTGCTGAAGCAACTGCAAAATGTGTAAATCTACCACTTTTTTTAATACTTTTTTTATCCATGAATTCCTCGGGATAGAAATTTTTCACTTCTCCTGCAATTTTTGTAGGGAACTCAGAAGCATCAAAGAGAGTGATTCTTCCGATGCCAGATTTCCCATTTATCAAAGCGCTCCAGAATTCTTCTTTCCCGATTCCAATAGGAGAAATTATACCTATTCCCGTAATTACAACCCTATTTTTCACTTAAAAAACCCCTATGGAGAGAGTATAAAGGAAATTGTACAATTTTGTCAAGTTGGACGAATTGATCCACCCCCAATTTTGTGGAGAGGGATACAAGTTACTCATTTCTATATAGAAAAATACTGAGAGGAAAAACAAAAAATTTTTGCTCTTTTTATCTCATTACATTCTTCTTCTCTCTGTATTCTCTCTATGTTAGAGACATGTGTTTAGAAAACATGTCTTGAGAGAGAGCCCCCTGATAGAGGGTTGATCCTATTTTCTATCATTACTTTTGAAAATATATTTCCTTTAAACATATGCCAAAACTGAGGTAGATTTTTTCTCCATTTCCAGAAATTCGAGAACCGTTTCAATATGTTTCCATAGGAATAGAACTTTTCGAAACAACTCCAATATAATTCTTCCAAACTTTCTGGAGTGAAGTTTTTCGGTTTAAAAACCACATGGGATGCATCATATAGAGAAAAGTTTTGGTGTAGTAGTCTCTCCGAAGCTTCGAATTTCTCAAACAAGGTGGTTCCAGGAAGGGGTGTAAGTATGAACAAGGAAAGGAGATGTACTTTACTCTGTATCAAGAATTCGATAGTCTCAACAAGAGATTCTGGAGTATCATGGTCGAAGCCAAATATCATACTAATATTTACTTCTATTCCAATATCTCTAAAAGTTTCTATTATTTTTTGGGGTGGGAACTTGATGTTAAAACTTTTTCCTACGGAGGACAAATTCGTAGGATTAAGACTTTCTATTCCAATAAAAGCATTTACACATCCCGCTTTCTTAGCCAATTCCAGAAGTTTAGGGTACTTTATAGATTCAGTACTGAATTGTGCTACCCATTTTACCTCAAGAGGAATTAACTTTTTGAAAAGTTCTTCGCTTCTTTTAGGATTAGCGTTTATATTATCATCCACAAAAAAAATGTAGGAATGTCTGAACTTCTCAACTTCCTTAATAACTTCATCTATAGGCCTGAATCGTACTTTTCTCCCAAAAAATCGTGGAGAATAACAAAATTCACAATTATGGGGACAGCCCCTCGCGGTCTCAATAGGAATTCTAGGAAGATTTGTTTCAGAAATTTCTTTTCCTGGGAAGAGATAATTTTTAGGATTTAATAAATCAAATCGAGGTAAAGGTAAATTATGCAGAGAGACAACGCTTGGATTTTTATAAATTTTACGAAGATTGTCCGCTTTAAAGTCTTCTAACAATGCTTCCCAAACTCCCTCTGCTTCGCCTATTACCAGGGCATCAACATAAGGGATAACTTTCTCTGCTACACTTGTAGGTCCTACTCCTCCCATTACTACTTTTACTCCTCTCTTTCTAAATTCCTTAGCGATCTGAATAGCTCTGGGAATTTGAGGAAGCAGAGCAGTTATGCCAACCAGGTCAACTTTTTCTTCAAAGTTGACTTCCTGGACGAATTCATCTACAATTTGGACTTCAAACTCTGGAGGAGTCATTCCAGCTATATAAGGAAGCGCCCGTGTAGGAGTAAGAGCTTTTTCAAATTTTAATAATTTACCATCATCCAAAATTTGAGTTGGTTTAATAAGTAATAATTTATAACTCTTTCTCATTTTTGGTACTCTTATTTATTTCCTCTACCCAGCAGGTAACATCTTCTTCCATCCCAGTAAAAAGGAGTTTTCTATATTCATCTCTCATTTCTCTTGGGGTTTTGTTCAGATACTTCGCCAGTAGAGCCATCTCATCGGATACAGTTGTGAGAATGCCCAGGTTTTCTATGTTTTTTTCAAATTCAGCGAGTTTTTTCATACAAGTCCTGAAAGGTGCA
>JAGHCG010000227.1 GCA_021160565.1 bacterium
CACAATAACTGGTTACTGAATATAGTAAGTCACAGGGAAGGGGAAGTGGGAGCAGTTCTTATAAGGGCAGTGGAACCAGTTGAAGGAATTGAAGTGATGAAGAAAGTGAGAAAAAGAGAGAAACTTGAAGAATTGACAAATGGTCCTGGAAAATTCACACAGAGTTTTTTCATAGATGATAAACTGGAAGGAGTTGATATTCTCAGTTCAGAAGAAATTTATTTACTTGATACAGATTTAAAATTTGAAATTGGTACTTCAAAAAGAATTGGTGTTAAGTGTGATTTACCTGAAAATTACAGATTTTTCATTCGCAATAATAAATTTGTTTCAAAATAATTATAATCTTTTCCCAATTTTCAAAATTTTTTCCTCATTTCCTTCTGGTCCAATCAATGCAAGATAAAAGTTCTCTTTTTTGAAGATTTCTCCTGCCACCTCTTCTATATCCTTTTTCTCCACTTTATTTATCTTCTGAACAACCTCATCAACAGTGGATAGTTTATCTTTAAGCAATCTCTGTTCTCCAAGCCACATCATATATTCAAGGTTATCTTCAAGTCCCATTAAAAATTGGGAAATAAGAAATTTTTTCCCTCTTTCAATTTCATCTTCTTTCACACCTTTCTCCTTTATTTCTATAAGTTCACTCACTATAGCATCTATTGCTTTTTCTGTATTTTGAGGTGAAACTCCTGCTGCAATTGCAAAAATTCCAGTATCGTCATAATGTCTTGTAAAACTTCTTATTTCATAAGCAAGTCCGAGTTTTTCCCTTATTCTGTTGAATAATCTGCTGCTCATATTTCCACCAAGAATTACATTTAAAACTGCCAATGGATATTTTTTTTCATCATTTCTTGAAAATCCAAATCCACCAATGACGATATGGGATTGTTCTGTTTCCTTTTTTATAATTTTTACTTTTGGTCCTTTTGGTTTTCCATTCCACTTTTCAAATTCATTTTTTCTCTTCACTTTCACATCAGAGAAATATTTTTCAATATATTCTTTCATTTTATCTTCCTTAATATTTCCCACAATGCTTATAACAATATTTTCACCGGTATAATGATTCTCAATATACTGGAAAATCTGCTCCTTTGTGATACTTCCAACAGTTTCTGGAGTTCCTGCAATTGGTCTTCCAAGAGGATGGTTTTCAAAAAGTATTTCATCAAATATTTCATGGACATATTTTGCAGGAATATCCATATACATTTTTATTTCCTCTATTATAACATTTCTCTCTTTTTCCATATCCTCATCTTTAAAAAATGGATTTTTTATCATATCAGATAAAACATCAATACTTGTTTCTGTATAATCTGAAAGAATTTTTATCCAGTAACAAGTTGCTTCTGCTGAAGTAAATCCATTAAATGTTCCACCAACTCCTTCAATTGCTTCTTTAATCTGGTCTCCTGTCCTGTTTTTTGTTCCTTTAAAAAGAAGATGTTCAATAAAGTGAGAAATTCCTGCCAGTTTTTCTTCTTCAAATCTACTCCCATTTTTTATCCATACTCCAATTGCTATTGAATGAAATTCAGGAATATTTTTGTAGATTATCTTTGTTCCTGTATTTAACCCATATTCTTTCCAGTCCATTTTCCACTCCTTTTTAAGCTAATTTGACTTTTTCCTATAAAATAGTATATTACCATAAGAACAACAAGGAGGGAAAAATGAGAATTGGCTTTATGATGAAGTTTGATAAGGAAAGAGTTGAATTTGCAAAAAGAATAGGATTTAAAAGTTGTGAATTGAAAGTTTCTCCTGATGATGAGTTTTTCCCTGGTAAACCCGACTGGGAGAGTAAAGCAAAAGAGGTAGCAGAGTATTATAAAGAAAATGGAATAAGGATTTCCTGTCTTGCAGGTTTTTATGTAAATCATTTTGACCCTGAAAAAGAAGAAGAATATAAAAAACTGGTGAGAGATGTAATAATTCTTGCAGAGAAAATGGGAGTGGGAGTTGTAGCAGGATTTTCAGGAAGAATTGTGGGAGCCCCTCTTGAGGATAGTTTACCAAAATTTAAAGAAATATGGAGTGAGCATGCAAAATTTGCAGAAAATCACGGAATTAAAATTGCTTTTGAACACTGTCCAATGGGGAAATTTCACACTCCCTGTGGTGGTATAAACTGTATGTGTACTCCTGAGATGTGGGAAAAAGGATTTAATGAAGTTAATTCAGAAGCAATAGGTCTTGAATGGGACCCGAGCCATCTCATCTGTCAGTTTATAGACCCTGTGATTACAATAAGAGAATTTGGAGAAAGAATTTACCATGTTCATGCAAAGGATGCTCATGTTAACAGAGATATTCTTGCAAAATATGGAATATGGTATCCAGGAGCAATTGAACACTGTTTTCCTGGTTTTGGTGATACTGACTGGAATTTGTGTATAAAGGAACTGGTGAGAAAGGGGTATAAGGGAGATTTGAATATTGAAGGATGGCATGATATGGTTTATCGGGATACTGAGGATAGAAAACTTGAAGATACAGGGCTTATAATTGCTTTTAAATATTTAAGTCAATTTGTTGTTCAGGACTAAAAAGGAAGGAATATGTATGGTGTGAAGGAGTTGATGAATAAAAATGTTGTTTTTGTTGAAGTTTCCACAACTCTTGGAGAAATTCTTAAAATTTTTGATAAGTATAAGTTTCACACTCTTCCTGTGGTGGAGGAAGGTAAACTTGTGGGAATTATAGAATGGGAAGATATTTTTCAAATTTTCAAACCACATCCAAAACACATAGAAGAATTTTTATCAAGATTGACAAGTGTCCCAAAAGAATTCAGAGAAGTTTATACTCTTGATTTAACACTTGAAATCTCTCCTGAAATTCTTGTTTTATGTATTGCTGCTGACTTGATGAAAACAAATGTAGTGGTGGCTTATGAAGATGAAACGATATCTGTTGCATATGAAAAAATGACCAGAAACAATTTAAAGCGTCTTCCAGTTGTTGATAGAGAGAACAATCTGGTAGGTATAATAACTCTTCTTGATATTGTTTTTGGAATACTTAAAAAGAAAGGAATTTTCTAAGGAATGCATACCAATGTATTTCTGTTAATAGGGTTGCTTGGAGGGTTTGGTTATTTACTTGGTAAGATATTCATGAGGTTTGGTCTTACCAGTATTCTTGGTTTTTTGCTAATTGGAGTTATTCTCGGTCCACTACTTCATTTTCAGGTTCCTTCTGGATTTGGTGAGATTATTACAGGTTTAACTCTTTCTCTTGTGGGTTATACTGTTGGAACAAGTTTTTCACTGGATTTCCTTAAAGAGATGGGTAAGAAGATGGTAATTATCCTTGTGGTTGAAGTCATCATCACATTTATTGTTGTATTTCTTTTTGTCTATCTTCTTACAAAAAATCTTGCTCTTTCAATAATGCTTGCTTCTTTGTCAACACCAACTGCTCCAGCAGGAACAATTGCTGTTTTAAGAGACTGGAAATCGAAAGGGTCTTTAACAAATATGTTAATAGCGATAGTAGGACTTGATGATGGAGCAGGAATTTTAATGTTTACTTTTGGAGTTGCTCTGACAAAAGGTATTCTTGGAATTCATGGAGAATTACTTTTATCAATTTTAAAATCTCTCTGGGAAATTTTTGGAGCAATAGGTCTTGGATTTATTTTTGGTTTTCTTTTTTCCTATATGGTTAAAAAAATTCAATTTTCAGAAGATGGGATTTTTTCTCTTTCTCTTGCAATTCCTTTTCTTGTTTGGGGAATTGCTCAAGAGATAAAAGTTTCTCCAATCCTTTCCTGTATGATTGTTGGAGCAACTCTTATAAATTTAAATAAAGAAAAGGGAATTCAAACAAGTAAAATTCTTGATAATGTTATGACTCCTTTCTTTATCCTATTTTTTGGAAGTGTTGGAATGAAAATAAGAATAACAGGTCTTACTAAGGTTGGTCTCATTTCTCTTCTTTACTGTATTGGAAGAACTGTTGGTAAGTGGCTTGGTGGTTATTGTGGTGGTTCAATTGCAAAAGTTGAAGAAAAAATAAAAAAATATCTTGGACCGGGGCTTTTCAATCAGGCAGGAGTTGCTGTTGGGCTTGCATATCTTACCTTTCATGAATTTCCTGGTTTTCAAAGTTTTTGTGAGACTATTCTTGTTTCAATAGCGATAACAACAGCAATTTTCCAGTTTTTTGGACCTCTTGGAGTTCAGTTTGCTATAAAGAAGGCGGGGGAAGTAACTCAACTATCTGAAAAATGAATTCTGCCCTTAAAAAATTCATAAAAGAAAAAGCCTTCCAGATTGGATTTGATAAAATTGGTTTTTCAAAAGTTTCTCCTGTTGAAGAAGAAATAAAGAAATTTTACCTCTCCTACCTTGAAAGAAATTACCATGGAGAGATGAAATACCTTGAAAAAAATGTGGAGGTAAGATTTAATCCAGAGAAACTCTTTCCTGAAGGGAAAACCATTATCTCACTTGCTACAAATTATTTTTCTCATATTCCAGAAAATTCAATTTTTTCAAGATATGTTACAAAAAAAGATTATCATTCTGTCATAAGAAAAAAAATGGAAATGCTGATTGAAAGTATAAAAAAAGAAATTCCAAATTTGAAAGCAAAAATTTTCGTGGATGAAGGGAAAATACTTGAAAAATACTGGGCTTTTAAATCGGGTCTTGGATGGATTGGCAAAAATACACTTCTTATAACAGAAGAATTTGGTTCATGGGTTTTCCTTTCCGAAATTATTATAAATCTGGATGTTGAACCAGATTTGCCGGGAAGAGATTTGTGTGGTGAATGTAGGGAATGCATAGAGAAATGTCCTGTTAATGCTCTTATTGATGATAAATTGCTTGATGCAAGGAAATGTATTTCATATCTTACAATTGAAAAAAGAAAAATTTTAAATTCTGATGAGGGGAAATTTTTGAAAAAGTATGTTTTCGGATGTGATTTATGTCAGAATGTCTGTCCCTGGAACAAGAAAGCAAAAATAAAACAGGAGGAAGATTTAAATTTCCTTGGTAATTTTGTTGACCTTTCACCAGAGAGATTAAGAAAAATGGATGAGGAGGAATTTAAAAAAATTTTTTCAAATACAGTAATTTCCAGAGTTCCTTTTGAAGTATTTAAGAACAACCTCAATCTCCTCCTCAAAAATCTTCCCCACCGAGGCTAAACCTCCGGGTTGAGGAATGTTGAATGTCAATGGATTCCACCCACCTTGATTGCTTTTCTGAATCCCGGTTTGTAAATTTTCTAACCGCGTGAGTTTAACCGCGTAGGTTAGAATTCTTATTTAAATCCTTTTTCTTTTAATTTTTCTAAAACAAATTTTTTAACTTTTTCTGCTATTTCAATCGCTAATTTTGTTTCCTCTATTGAAGGAAAATAGAATTCTTCTCCATATCTTATTTCTACTGCATAAGAAGTTAAATCATCAGCATTTATTTCATATAATTTTTCAAATTCCTTATCTATTTCAATGCAAAGTTCTATCAATTCAGCAATATCGTGTGTTTTTCTTATTTCCTTTCCATTGAATATAAGGTATGCCTTTAAATATTTTTCAATACATTGTTGCATATGGAAGCAAATAGTATCAGTTGCTGGTTTTTCTGTTTGAAATTCATCTTTTCCTGTTTTCAAATCATTTTCTGCTTTGAGAACCCATTTTTTTACTGTCTCATTGTGCATTCTTATATTTCTATCCCTTCTTTTAAAACATAATAGGTCAAATATCCTACATCGTTTTTTCTTTCCGCAACAACTGGGGCTGATTGGATTATAATATCATTAGGAATTTTATACTTCGCCAATCTTCGTTTAATTTGGGTGAGGATTTTTGTTTTAGAAATAAAATCTATTTCTCTATCAATAATTACGTAAAAATCCCAATCACTCTCTTTTTTGAATTGTCCTTTTGCTCTGCTACCAAAAAGAAATATTTTTTTTACTTTCAAACCTCTTTTTTCAATTTCTTCCACTATTACTTTTTTTGCAACTTCAATTTCTCTCTCCATTCTGCTGTTAATTTTAAATTATACTCTTACTTTTTTCAAATTACTGGATTCTAACCGCGTGAGTTTAACCGCGTAGGTTAGAA
>JAGHCG010000006.1 GCA_021160565.1 bacterium
AACTGGGAATAACTTGCAGCATCAATGAAGTAAATTTTATCTTCAATATCTTTGTAATCTATTCCCATCACTTTTGATTTTTCTTTCAATGAAGAAGCAACAAAAACAGCAGGACTTTCCACAGTAATGAAGCATACAGGATATCCAAGAGATGCCTGAGTAATAGCAAATTGTTCAGCCATAAGGGATTTTCCTGTATCAGAAATTCCGGTGATGTTTACCACAGCAAAAGATGGAAAGCCGCCGAGAGGGATTTTTTTTGGTTTTCCTCTTTCCATTTTTGTAATGAAAAATAAATCATCCAATCCTTCAATTCCTGTCTTTATTCCAAAAATCTGTGGTGCTTTCTCTCCAGCCTTTTTCAAACTAACAATTCCCTCTTTTAAAATTTTCTCTTCCATGGCATTTATTTAGATGAGTTAGTAGAAAGTATGGTTTCAACCAAAACTCTTTCAAATCCCTTGAGTGTCAACCCTTCCAGATGCGGAGGTTTAGCCTTGGAGGGTATTTCAAACGAAGGAGTTTGACAGAAAAAATATAGGTAGTATAATCATTAGAAATATGATTAAAAAAGTAATATTTTGAGGAGGAGATTGTAGATAATTTAAATATGTTTTGTTATCAATGCAGTCAGGTGGCGAAAAAGGAACTGGAAAGGGATTAAAAAGGAGAAAAAGATGAAATTTTCAACGAGAACAAGGTATGGAATAAGGGCTATGCTTGACCTTGCATACCATTTTAAAGGAAGTCCAGTTCTTGTTAAAGAAATTGCTGAAAGACAGAAGATATCTGAGAAATATCTTGAACATATAATGCTGGAACTGAAGAAAGCAGGATTTGTTCAGAGTATAAGTGGAGCAAAAGGTGGATATATACTTGCAAAAGACCCTTCAGAAATAAAATTATCTGAACTGGTTGAAGTGCTGGAAGGAACTCTTGCTCCTGTGATGTGTGTTGACCATAAATCTTTATGTCTGAAAGGAGACAGATGTGCAGTGAGAGAGGTATGGGTGAAGGTTAGAGAGGGAATTAAAAAAGTTCTGGATTCAATCACTTTGAATGACCTTGTGAAGAAAGAAAAAGAAAGAAGGGAAAATATCTTGATGTACCAGATTTAAAGATTATACCGGGAGGAAAGGTATGAAAATAGCAGAGAATATAACAGAGCTGACAGGTAATACTCCTCTTGTGAAATTAAAAAAATTAACAAAAGGGATTAAAGCAGAGGTAGTTGCTAAACTTGAATTTTTCAATCCATGCGGGAGTATAAAAGATAGAATAGGAGTTTCAATGATAGTGGATGCTGAGAAAAAGGGATTGATAAAAAAAGATACTGTAATTATTGAACCAACAAGTGGAAATACAGGAATTGCTCTTGCTTTTGTCTGTGCTGAAAGAGGATACAGATTAATTTTAACAATGCCTGAAAGCATGAGTATTGAGAGAAGGAAATTGCTTTCTCTGTTTGGAGCAGAGATTGTTTTAACTCCTGCTGAAGAGGGAATGACAGGAGCGGTTAAAAAGGCAGAAGAGATTGCGAAAAAATATAAAAATTCCTTTATGCCTCAGCAATTTAAAAATCCTGCAAATCCCGAAATTCACAAGAAGACCACAGCAGAGGAGATATGGAAAGATACAGATGGAAAGGTAGATATTATAGTTGCAGGAGTTGGGACAGGTGGTACAATAACAGGAATAGGTGAGGCGATTAAAAAAAGAAAGAAAAATTTTAAAATTGTAGCAGTGGAACCAGAGAATTCTCCTGTACTTTCAGGAGGTGAACCAGGACCACATGAAATTCAAGGAATAGGAGCGGGGTTTATTCCAGATGTTTTGAATACAGAAATTATAGATGAAATAATCAGAGTGAAGGATGAAGATGCTATTGAAACAGCAAAGAGACTGGCAAAGGAAGAGGGGATTTTAGCAGGAATATCAAGTGGGGCAGCAACTTTTGCAGGTATAAAAGTTGCAAAAAGGAAAGAAAATGAAGGAAAGTTGATAGTTATAATTTTACCAGATACAGGAGAAAGATATTTATCAATATTTTAAAAAGGGGGAGAAATGATAGATGAGAAAATTATTTCGCAGGCAATAATTGAAAGTTATATGAAAGAATTGATTTCTTCTCTTGAAGTTGATGTTGCTATTGCAGGGGCCGGTCCATCTGGGTTAATCTGTAGCTATTATCTTGCAAAAGAAGGAGTTAAAGTTGCTATTTTTGAAAGAAATTTAAAAGTTGGAGGTGGAATGCCCGGTGGAGGAATGATGTTTAACAGAATTGTAGTTCAGGAAGAGGCAAAAAGTATAATGGAAGAGTTTAATATTACACTCGAAGAATATAAAGATAATCTTTACACAGCAAGTTCAATTGAGACAATATCTGCATTTACCTATAAAGCAATAAAAAAAGGAGTGAAAATCTTTAATCTTATAGGAGTTGAAGATGTAATAATAAGGGAAAATAGAGTGGGAGGCGTGGTTTTAAATTGGACATCTGTAGAAATTGCAAATCTTCATGTTGACCCTCTTGGAGTAAAATCAAAATTTGTTGTTGATGCCACAGGACATGATAGTGAAATTTGTAGAATTGTTGAAAAGAAAGTAGGAGGAGTTGAAGTTAAAGGAGAAAAATCCATGTGGGCAGAAAAGGGAGAAGAGGAAATTATAGAGAATACAAAAGAGGTCTACCCGGGGCTTATTGTCTGTGGTATGGCTGCAAATGCTTTCTATGGTTCTCCAAGAATGGGGGCAATTTTTGGCGGAATGTTGTTATCAGGGAAAAAAGCAGCAGAAATTATCATCACTCAAGGCTAAACCTTTCCTCCAAAGAAGAAATACATTCAGGCACCAAGGTTTAGCCTTAAAAGGAGGTGTTCTATGAGGAAAACAATAGCAGAGATAAATGAGAAAATTAAAAAGGGAAAAGCAGTTGTTGTAACAGCAGAAGAACTTATTGATATGTGTAAAAAACAGGGTGTGAAAAAAGTGGCAAAAGAAATAGATGTTGTAACGACTGGAACTTTTGGTCCAATGTGTTCTTCTGGTTTATTTATAAATTTTGGTCATGCAAATCCCAGAATAAAAATGGGAGGAGGGAAAGTATATCTTAATGGAGTACCTGCATATGCTGGGCTTGCTGCGGTTGATGTTTATATAGGAGCAAGTGCTCTTCCTGATAATGACCCCAGAAACACAGAATATCCTGGAGATTTTAAATATGGTGGTGGACATGTAATTGAAGACCTTGTTGCAGGGAAAGAAGTAAAACTTGAAGTAATGACTTATAAAACTGATTGTTATCCCAGAAAGGAACTTTCAACATGGATAAAACTTTCTGATGTGAATGAAGCCATTCTTTTCAATCCAAGAAATTGCTATCAGAATTATAATGTTGCTGTTAATCTTTCTAAAAAGACAATTTACACCTATATGGGAATTTTAAAACCAGAACTTGGAAATGCAAATTATTGCAGTGCAGGGCAATTATCTCCTCTTTTAAAAGACCCATATCTTAAAACAATTGGATTTGGAACAAGAATATTTCTTGGAGGAGGAGTGGGTTATGTTGCCTGGTGGGGAACTCAATTCAATCCTTCTGTAAAGAGAAGAAAAAATGGCATTCCATTATCTCCTGGATGTACTCTTGCTCTTATAGGGGATTTGAAACAGATGAAACCGGAATTTTTAAGAGGTGCTTCTCTTACTGGTTATGGAGTGAGTTTGATAGTTGGTATTGGGATTCCAATACCTGTATTGAATGAAGAAATTTGCAGGTGGGCTGCAATTCCTGATGAAGAAATTTATGCACCAGTAGTTGATTACAGCAATGATTACCCAAACTGTAAAGATAAAGTTCTTGGAGAGGTAAATTATGCCCAACTTAAAAGTGGAAAAATAGAGTTAATGGGAAAGGAAGTTCCAACAGGTTCTCTTTCAAGTTATAAAAAAGCAAAAGAAATTGCCAGTATTCTCAAAGAATGGATTTTAAAAGGAGAATTTCTCTTGACTGAAAAAATATTTGATTTTCCGGGACCGGAAAGTGGATATACTTTTAAGTCCCTCAAGATAAGAGAATGAAAATATAATAAACAGGAGGAAAAAATGGAAGAAAAACTTGTTTTACATTTTCCACCAACATTGATAGATAAACCCATTATTTCAGACCTTGTGAGAAAATACGACCTTCATTTTAATATTCTGAAAGCATATATTACTCCAGAAGAAGAGGGAAACCTTGTTCTTGAATTGAAAGGAGAGGAGAAAAATCTTAATTCTGCAATTGAAGAACTTAAAAATATGGGGGTAAAGGTTCAATCAATAAAAAGTGATGTGAAAATGATAGAGGAAAGATGTATTCACTGTACTGTCTGTATTCCTTTATGTCCGGTTGGAGCGATTTATTTTGAAAAGGAAACAGAAAGTGTTAAATTCAATCCAGAAAAATGTATTGCATGTGGGATATGTATAAAAGCATGTCCCACAAAGGCAATGGTTCTTACGATTTAAAGAGTGAAAGGAGAGAAAATGGTTTATATGGATTACAATGCCACCACTCCATGTGATAAAAGAGTTGTAGAGGAAATGCTTCCTTTTTTCTCAGACGAGTTTGGAAATCCCTCTTCTCTTTATAAAAAAGCGAAAAAATCCAGAGAAGCAATTGAGAAAGCAAGAAGTCAGGTGGCAGAATTACTTCACTGTACACCTGAAGAAATATTTTTCACCTCCGGTGGGACAGAATCTGACAACTGGGCTATTAAGGGAGTTGCTTTTGCTTTGAAAGATAAAGGGAATCATATAATAACATCAAAAATTGAACATCATGCTGTTTTAAATACTGTAAAATTCCTTGAAAAAATAGGATTTGAAATTACATATGTTCCTGTTGATAAGTATGGAGTGGTGGATATTGATTTTATAAAAAAATCCATAAAGAAAGAAACAATTCTTATATCCATCATGTACGCAAATAATGAAATAGGAACAATTCAACCGATAGAGGAAATTTCGGAAATAGCAAGAAAAAATGGGATTTACTTTCATACAGATGGTGTCCAGGTTGTGGGGAAAATTCCTTTTTCTGTTGAAGAGAAGGGGATAGACCTTCTTTCACTTTCAGCACATAAATTTTATGGCCCGAAAGGAGTTGGAGCTTTGTACATAAGAAAAGGAGTTAAAATTTTGCCATTCGTTCATGGTGGTCATCAGGAAAAGGGAAAAAGGGGTGGAACGGAAAATGTACCTGGAATTGTTGGTCTTGGAAAGGCATCAGAAATTGCACAGCAGGAAATGGAAGAAGAAATGAAAAGAGTGAAAAAACTGAGAGATAAACTTGAAAATGGAATAAAAGAGAAAATTCCTGAAATAGTAATAAATGGACATCCTGAAAAACGTCTTTATAATACTCTAAATTTATGTGTGAAATATGTTGAAGGGGAAAGTCTACTTTTAAACCTTGACTTTGAAGGGATATGTGCTTCAAGCGGTTCTGCCTGTACTTCTGGTTCTCTTGAACCATCCCATGTTTTACTTGCTATAGGGCTTCCTCATGAGATAGCACATGGTTCTTTAAGGTTTTCTCTCGGGAAGTATAACACAGATGAAGATGTGGATAAAGTTATAAAGGTTTTACCCGGAATTGTGGAGAAATTAAGGAAAATTTCTCCTTTCTGGAATAATAAATAGAAGAAAAGGGAAAGAAATGGAAAGGAAAAAGGAAATTCTGGAGTTAAAAGAAAAAAAGAAAGCAATTATTCTTGCACACAATTATCAAATCTCTGAAATTCAGGAAATAGCAGATTTTGTGGGAGATAGTCTTGAACTTGCAAAAAAGGCATCTGAATTGAAGAATTTTAAAGTTATCATTTTTTGTGGTGTAAAATTTATGGCTGAAACTGCAAAAATACTATCTCCAGAAAAAAAAGTAATAATTCCTGAAATTGATGCAGGATGTCCACTGGCTGATATGGCTGATTATAAAAGTGTTATTGAAATGAAAAAAAAATATCCTGATGCATGGGTCATTTCATATGTTAATACAAATGCTGATGTGAAAGCAATTACAGATGTGTGCTGCACAAGTGGCAATGCAGAAAAAGTGGTGAGAAATGTTCCAGCAAAGAAAATAATATTTCTTCCTGATAAAAATTTATCCTGGTATGTAAAACAGAAAGTTCCAGAAAAAGAAATAATCCCCTGGAATGGGTATTGCTATGTTCATAAAAAATTTAAAGTGGAGGAAGTTAAAAGAGCGAAAGAGAAATATTCTGATGCAGAAATAATTGTTCATCCTGAATGTGACCCGGAAATACAGCAACTTGCTGATGGAATTTATTCAACCTCAGGAATGCTGAAAAAAGTAAAAATTTCAAATTCAAAAAGGTTCATAATAGGAACAGAGGAAGGTTTAATTTATAGATTGAAAAAGGAGAATCCAGAAAAAGAGTTTTATTCTCTGGGTTTTCCAAAAATCTGTTATGATATGAAAAAGATTACACTTGAAAAGGTGAAAAGAGCACTCAAAGAGGAAAAATATGAAATAATACTTGAAGAAGAAATAATTGAAAAGGCAAGGAAATCTCTTGAAAGAATGCTTCAATATGTTTAAGGAGAGAAAATATGGATTATACTGAAAAGGTGCTTGAATACTTCAGAAATCCAAGAAATATGGGAAGAATGGAAAATCCTGATGGAGTTGGTAAAGTCGGTAATCCAGTATGTGGGGATGTGATGTGGATTTATATTAAAGTGGGTAAAAATGAGAATGGAGAGGAAATTATAGAAGATATAAAATTTGAAACATTTGGTTGTGCAGCAGCCATTGCGACTTCTTCTGTTGTAACTGAACTTGCAAAAGGGAAAACACTAAAAGAAGCAGAAAAAATTTCAAATAAGGACGTGGTTGAATTTCTCGGAGGATTGCCTCCAGTAAAAAAACATTGCTCACTTCTGGCAGAGGAAGGACTTAAAGCAGCCATTGAAGATTACAGGAGAAAAAAGAATGAGGGAAAAGGGAAAAATAGTTGAGAAAAGAGGAGAGGTAGTTGTGGTTGAAATTGAAAAAGAGAATAGAAAAGAGTGTTCATCCTGTGGATTATGTAAAATGGGAAAAAAGCCATATATTGAAATAGAAAGTGAGAAAAATTTTAATGTTGGAGATAGTGTGATAGTTGAGGTTTCTGAAGATATTATTTTAAAATCTTCTCTGTTAATTTATGGATTACCCCTTGCAGGATTCGTTGCAGGGGTTTTATTGGCAGGACTTTTCAGAAATCACACAATGAAGGTAATAATTTTCTTTTTAATTTTTGGAGGTACCTGGTACATTGGATTAAATCTTGCAAATAAATTACACAGGAGATATAAACCACAGATAAAACTTTTTTCTTCTGAGAATGGACAAAAATGAAAATGGGGCTCAAATATAAGCCAGATTTTGAAGAGGCAAAAAAATACTGGAGAAGTTTCTGGGAAGGTGAAGTTATAGATAGACCTTTACTTATATCTGATATTCCAAAAGTTCCAGAAAATCCTCCTTCTCATCCTCCATATATGAGTGGTATAGATTTTAATTTTGAAAAAGCAATCAATATGTATGAAGAATATGCTGAAAATACAATTTTCTTCTGTGAAAGCATTCCATATCTTAAAATATCTTTTGGTCCTGATGAAATTTCTTATTTTTTAAAAGGAGCAGAGAAAAATGTTAGTGTAAAAAGTAATACTGCATGGTTGGAACCTTTTGTGAAAGACTGGAAAGAAATTCCTCCACTTCAGATAGATAGAGAAAGTATATGGTTTAAGAAATTTCTCGAATTCTACAAAATTGGAGCTGAGAAAGGAGAGGGAAAATATTTACTTGAAATGGCTGATTTTCACACACATCTTGATTGTTTAAGAGCCATAAGAGGAACAGAAAATCTCTGTATTGACCTTATAGAGATTCCTTATGAGATTGAAAAAAGACTGAAAGAGATAAAGGGTATTTTTGAAGAAGTTTATACAGAAATATGGAAATACGGAAATATGGAAAAATGGGGAAGTATTGGATGGATACCTTTATACTGTGAAAAGAAATTTGCTGTTGTTCAATGCGATTTTATATGTTTAATTGGAAAGGAAATGTTCAGAAAATTTGCTTTACCTTATATTGAAGAGGAGTGTGATTTTCTTGACCATTCTGTTTTTCATCTTGATGGTCCCGGAGCATTAATTCACCTTGATGATATTCTTGAAATAAAAAAATTAGATGCTATTCAGTGGGTTCCAGGAGCGGGGAATAAACCACATATAGAGTGGCTTGATATTTTAAAGAAAATAAAAAAGCAGGGAAAGAATGTGATAGTTTACCCAGAAAATCCAGAAGAGATAAAAATTTTCCATAGGGAACTTGGACCTGAAAGAGTTGTTTATATTTATAATTTTGAAACTCTAAAAGAAGCAGAAAAAATGAAAAAATGGCTTAAAAAAATACATGAAAAGGGGGAAATCATGGAAATGAAAGAAAAAGTTGAAAAGGCGGTTGAAGAAATTAGAAAATTTTTACAGGCAGAAGGTGGAGATTGTGAAATAGTGGATGTGGAAAATGGAAAAGTTAAAGTGAGATTGAAAGGGAGATGTAAGGGATGTCCTTTTGCAGCAATCACATTAAAAATGAGAATAGAAGCGATAATAAAGGAGAGGGTCCCTGAAATAAAAGAAGTGGTTGAAGTTGAATAAACCTTTAAATTACTTGCCAATCTCAGAAATGAATAAGATGGAGAAGTTAAAAAGTATTTTAAAAGAAATGGGAAGTGTCATTGTAGCATATTCAGGGGGAGTGGATAGTACTTTTCTTCTTAAAATGGCTGTGGATACACTCGGGAAAGAAAATGTAGTTGCTGTTAACAGTATTTCTGAGATATATAGTGAAGAGGAACAGAAAGAGGCGAAAAAGATGGCTGAAAAAATAGGCGTGAATTTAATTACAATAAAAACCGAAGAACTTAAAAATGAGAAATTTGTTTCAAATCCTCCTGAAAGGTGTTATTACTGTAAACTTGAACTTTTTAAAAAACTTGAAGAGATAAGAAGGAAATACAGAATGAATTTTATAATTGATGGGACAAATAAAGATGATGAGAATGACTACAGACCAGGAGAAAAGGCAAAAGAAGTTTTTAATGTTCGTTCTCCATTGAAAGAAGCAGAAATTGGAAAGGAAGAAATAAGGAAATATTCTAAGGAAAAAGGGCTTCCGACCTGGAAAAAACCTCAGATGGCATGTCTGATTTCAAGAATTCCATATGGAGAAAAAATAACAGAGGAAAAACTTAGAATGGTTGAAAAGGCAGAAAAATTTTTGAAAGAAAATGGATTTGAAATTGTAAGAGCAAGATATTACAGAGAGATGGTGAGGATTGAGGTTGGAGAAGATGAAATTGAGAAGATTGTGAAAAAAAGAAAAAAGATTGTGGAAGGGTTGAAGAGAATTGGGTTAAAATATATAACCGTGGACCTTGAAGGATACAGAACAGGAAGTATAAATGAGGTTTTAAAAAAATGAAAAAAGTTCTTGTGGGACTTTCAGGAGGGGTTGATTCTTCAGTTGCTGCTCTTCTTTTAAAAGAAAAGGGGTATGAGGTTGAAGGTGTTTTTATGAAAATATGGGATGGAGAGGAAACTGGCTGTGGTAAACCTGCCTGTTATGGACCAGAAGAAAAAGATATGGAGGATGTTAAAAAGGTTGCTGAAATCCTGAAAATTCCTTTGCATATAATTGATTTGAGAAAAGAGTATAAGGAAATAGTTCTTGATTATTTTAAGAAGGAATATCTGGAAGGTAAAACTCCAAATCCCTGTATTATATGTAATAGATTTTTGAAATTTGAAATTCTTCTTGAAAAATCTTATTCTTCAGGAATAGAATTTGAATTTTTTGCTACAGGTCACTATGCAATTGTTGAATATGATAAAAATAGAAAAAGGTATATTCTGAAAAAAGGAGTGGATAGAAATAAAGACCAGAGTTATTTTCTTTATTTACTCACTCAAAAACAACTTTCCAGAGTAATTTTTCCGCTTGGTAAACATACAAAGGAAGAAGTGAGGGAAATCGCCAGAAAATATAACTTCCCTGTAAGTGAAAAAGAAGAGAGTCAGGATTTTATTTCAGGGGACAGATTTTTTCTTTTTGAAAATGGAACAAAAGAAGGTGAAATAGTTGATAAAGATGGGAATGTACTTGGAAAACATAAAGGTATTATTTATTACACAATAGGACAGAGAAGAGGACTTGGAATTGCAAAGGGGAAACCTCTTTATGTG
>JAGHCG010000152.1 GCA_021160565.1 bacterium
ATTTTAAACAGGATAACTTCAATATTAGCAATAATTTTCATCATTACTTCTCTATTACTTGCTACAACACCTGGAAAACTTACAAGGAGAAGTATTTTAAAAGAGGAAATTAAAAAAATAGAGAAGAAAGTTCCATCCCCACCAGCAACTTCTCCTCAGAAAAAATAAAAGATGGGGAAAAAAATTGTAGAATTACCAGAAAAAGGAAAAGTGGTGTTTGTTGGAGATACTCATGGAGATTTTTACACTACAAAATTCATTGTGAAAAGTTTTCTTGATAAATATATACTTGTTTTTTTGGGAGATTATGTAGATAGAGGACCTTATTCAAAAGAAAACATTGATTTTTTACTTTCATTAAAGGAAAAACATGATAATTTAATTCTTCTGGCTGGAAACCATGAAATGCATCCTGTAGTTGAATGTTCACCTTCTGATTTCTGGGATACTCTCACTGACGAAGAATTCAATCATTATAAAGAAAAATTTATGGAATTTCCATTGTGTGTTGTAGGAAAAGATATTATTGGATTACATGGGGTTCTTCCAGAAGTTGAAAAAATAGAGGATATAGAAGACATTACTCCCGGTGATGAAAACTGGATGAAAATAATATGGGGAGATTTCAGAGATAAAGAGGGAGAAGAAATAGGAGATTTTCTTGGAAGACCAAAATTTGGAAAAGATTATTTTTTTAGAGTTATGAAAAATCTTGAAAAAAATGTTTTGATAAGAAGTCATGACCCCCTGGCTCCAGAGAGAATGTTTGACAATAGATGTCTTACAATTTTCACTTCAAGTGCTTATGGTAGAGAAAGAAAAATTGCAATTGTTGACCTTGAAAAAGAAATTAAAACAATTGATGATATAGAGATAATTTCATTTGACCAGAAAGATATTGAAAATGAGAGTTAAAAATTTTGGAGGATATCGGCTTGATACACTTCTTGGTGGAGGAACTTATACAAAGGTCTATAAGGCACATTCTTTTCTTGCAAAACCTCTATATGGAAATCCTGTCGCAATAAAACTTCTTTATCTAAAAGGTGGGTTTAGAGAAAAAGCAAAACTTATCAAGCAATTTGAAAGAGAAGCAGAAATAGCAATGAATTTAAACCATCAGAATGTTGTGAAAGTGTTCAATTTTGGGAAATATGACAATCACTATGCAATGATAATGGAATATGTGGACGGGAAAAATCTAAAAGAAATTCTGTATGAAAGAGAAAAATTGCCCCTTTCTCTTTTACTTAAAATCTGTGTTGAAGCAGGAAAAGGTCTTGAATATATTCATCAACATGGAATAGTTCATAAGGATGTAAAACCTGATAATATTCTGGTTTCAAAGGACTATAAAGTGGTGAAAATTACTGATTTTGGTATTGCAAAACTTCCTGGAAAAATCTGGAAGAAAGATATTTTCCCTAAGGGAGGAACAATAACAAAATTCAGTGCAATTTCATATATGGCTCCGGAACAGGCAGAAGGGCGGGCAACTTTTCAATCAGATATTTACAGTTATGGAGTTACTATGGATGAAATTATTACTGCTAAAATGGAAATAGAAGGGAAAAATGATGAAGATTATTTTGCAAGAATAGATATGAGGGCTTACAGAAAAAATACTGGAAAGCAACTTATTTTATGTGAAGACTTACCTATTCCAGAAAAACTGAAAGAAATTATCAAAAAAGCCACAACTCCTGACATTTCTTCCAGATATCAAACAATGAGAGAAGTACTTTCAGAATTATCTCAACTTATGGAAGAACTTTATAAAAAGGAGAGAGAAGAGACATAAAAATTTGACGAAAATTTCAATTACAAACCAATGAAAAAAATTTTTCTGACACATTTTTGTGTTTTACTTTTACTCCTTTCAGGATGTTCTCAAAAAATAGAAAAAAGAAGTTTTTCAAAAGGAACTATTGTCCTTTCGACTTCTTCAGATCCGAAATCGTTCAATCCTATTATAGCAAAAGAAACAAGTACAACCTTAATTACTGGATTTATATTTGAAGGGCTTGTGAGAATAAATGGAATTACACTGGAAGTTGAACCATGTCTTGCTGAAAAGTGGGAACATGATAAGAGCGGAAAGATATGGAAATTCTATTTAAGAAAAGGAGTAAAATGGCAAGATGGAGAAGAATTTACTGCTGATGATGTTGTTTTTACCTTTAATTCTCTGATATATAACAAAGAAATCCCAACAAGCAGTAGAGATATTTTCACCATAGATGGGAAGAAAATTAAAGTAAGGAAGATAAATGAATATACAGTAGAATTTCAACTTCCTGAAAAGTTTGCTCCATTTTTGAGGTTGATGACACAGGAAATTCTTCCAAAGCATAAACTCATTGATAAAGTAAAAAAGGGAATTTTCAATAGCAGTTGGGGAGTGAATGAAAATGTAGAAAATATAGTTGGAACAGGTCCTTTTAAATTAAAAGAATATCGTCCCGGTGAATGGATTATTCTGGATAAAAATCCTCTTTACTGGAAAAAGGATAAAGAGGGGAGAAAATTGCCCTATATTGAAAGAATTGTCTTTCTCATAGTGGCAGACCCCAATATGGCTATTTTAAAGTTTAGAGCAGGGGAGATTGATGTTATTTCAATAAGAGGACAGGATTATCCAGTTTTAAAACCCTTAGAAAAAAAGAAAAATTTCAAAATTTATAAACTTGGACCTTCTCTTGGTTCAGAATTTTTAACTTTCAATCAGAGTTTATCTGCTCCTATTCCTAAGTATAAAATAAAGTGGTTTAGGAATTTAAATTTCAGAAAGGCAATCGCTCACTGCATTGATAAAAAAAGTATCATAAAAAATGTTTATGGTGGATTTGGAATATCTCAGGATGGTCCCATGAATATCTCTTCAGGATTCTTTTACAATAAAAACATTAAAAGATATAAATACAACCTGGAAAAAGCAAAAGAACTTCTGAAAAAAGAGAATTTTTACTGGAAGAATAGTCAACTTTACGATAAAGATTCTCATCCAGTTGAATTTACAATTTTAACAAACAGTAATAATTTTGAAAGAATTCAGATAGGTAATATAATTCAGGATGATTTAACAAAAATTGGAATGAAGGTAAATCTTTTACCTGTGGAATTCAATACTCTGGTCTCAAAATTGAGTGTCTCTAAGGAATGGGAAGCAGTTATAATTGGACTGACAGGTGGGATTGAACCTCATGGAGGAAAAAATGTATGGATGAGCAATGGGCAACTTCATCTCTGGAATTTATATCCTGGAAATCAGATAACAGAATGGGAAAAAGAATTGAATGAAATTTTTGAAAAAGGAGCAAAAGAATTAAATCCTGAAAAAAGAAAAAAATTGTATGACAGATGGCAGGAAATTGTTGCAGAAAAATTACCTGTGATTTATACAGTTAATCCTGTTGTGATGTACGCAATAAAAAACAAGTTTGGAAATATTCATCCTACTGTTTACGGTGGAGTTTTCCATAATATAGAGGAAATTTACATTAAAAATGAATGAAGTATATAGATTGAGGATTTTCTATAAAAAAGAAGGAATTGCAAGGTTTATTTCACACAAAGATTTCTGTAAAATAATTGAACGGACTTTAAGGAGATTAGATACACCATTTAAATTTACAGAAGGATTTCATCCTCATCCTAAAATAAGTTTTGGGCCTTCTCTTCCTGTAAACTTCTCTGGAGAAAATGAAGCGCTTGATATTTTTCTCACAGAAAAAGTAGATGTTGAGGATTTTATTAAAAGTGCGAATTTGATTTTACCGGAAGGAATTGAATTTTTAAAAGGAATATGGGTTGAAAAGAAAAGTCCTTCTTTAAATTCTCTTGATTTAAAAGCTGTGTACAAAATTGAAAAAGGAGAACGATTTAATAGAGAAGAGATTGAAAAGATTGGGAAAATAATAAATGAAACTCCTGAATTTATTGAAATACTTGTAAAAATTAAAAATTTCAGTCATAAAAAATTAATTGAAGCGTGTGGAAAAAAAGAAGTAAGGAGGAGAATTATCTGGAATGAAAGGGAAATTTAAAATCTTTATAAATGAAGAAAAAAATCTTTTGAGAATTGTTATTACAAAAAATGGGCAGGTGGAGTATCTTTTTCTGGATACGCCATCTATTCATCCTGAGGTTGGAAGTATATATCTTGGTAAGATTGAAAATACTGTGAGTGGGCTTGGAGCATCTTTCGTTTCTCTTGGAGAAGGAAAAACAGGATTTTTACCGTTTGAAGATGAAGAAATTTACATGGAAGAGGAATTTATTTTAGAGAGAGATTTATCACTTTCAGGATATTACAAAAAAGGTGAAGAAGTAATTGTCCAGATAACAAGACCAGGTGATGAAAAAAAGAAGATGAAATTAACTAAGAAAATTCTCTTACCCGGTAGATTTCTTATTTTAATGCCGGGCATTTCAAAAAGGGGGATTTCTAAAAAAATTACTGACCTAAAAGAAAGAAAAAGATTATTTGAAATTGCTAAAGAAATTGTCCCTGAAAATTTTGGTTTTATAATAAGAACCGCTGCTCAGTATAAGGAAAAAGATTACATTTTAAAAGAGGCAAAACATTTGCTTGGTGTATGGAAGAAAATAATAAGATATAGCAAAGTAAAAAAAGCACCTTCACCGCTCTGGGAAGAGATTCCTCTTTACCTGAGAATAATAAGAGATTATGTGAATGAAGAATTTGATGAAGTAAGAGTTGATAATGAATTTATTTATAAAGAAATTAAAAAATATGTGGATATGTTTGTACCTGAACTAAATGGGAAAGTTAAACTTTATAAAGAAGGAGTTCCTTTATTTCTGAGAATGGGTATTGAAAATCAACTTGAGAAATTTCTCACCAGAAAAGTTTACCTTCATTCAGGGGGTTATTTATTGATTGAAGAAGGAGAAACTTTAACCGCAATTGATGTAAATACAGGAACAAGTGAAAAGGAAAATATAAAAGAAACTATTTTCAATACCAATATGGAAGCAGCAAGAGAAATTCCAAGACAGATAAGAGTCAGAAACATTTCGGGACTTATAATTGTTGATTTTATAGATATGAAAGAAAAAAAAGAGAAAGAGATGGTTTTTGAAAGATTCAAGGAAAATCTTAGAGAAGATAAAGTGAAGATAAAACTTCTTAATTTTTCAGAACTTGGTCTTGTTGAAATGAGTAGAAAGAGAACGAATTTTTCTCTGAAAGAAATTCTTTTCAGAGAGTGTGAGGAATGCAAGGGAACCGGAAAGATAAAAAGTGTTCCTTTAATATTTACTGATTTAAAAAAAGAAATATGGTTCAGAACTATTCACAATCCAGATGTTAAAAAATATAGAATAGAAGCAACAACTGAACTTTACAATTATATAATGGAAAATAATTTACTTCCCACTCTTTGCAGAAAGAAAAAAATAGAAGTTATTGAAAACACATTCCTTGAAGAACCTTTCAGAATTATTGAATTGTAATTTAAAAAAAAATATAATAGAATAGTTGAGAAACTTACAAAGGAGTAAAAA
>JAGHCG010000191.1 GCA_021160565.1 bacterium
ACTAAAAGCATATCTTTACAGCCATGGATATACTTCAATAACAACACATTCGTTAAAAATACTCCTTAAAGAATGCGTAAAACTGGATGAAAGTTTTATAGATATTGATGAAGAAGCAAGAATCCTTGACACTTATTACATATCCACAAGATGCCCCAATGGAATTGATGAAAATATGGCACCTTTTGAATATTACGACAAAAAGGACGCAGAAAAATGCTTAAAGTGTGCAACATTGATATTGGAAAAAGTAAAGAAATCTTTGAAGAGTTAAAGAAACTGGCAGAAAAAATTAAAAAAGATTTTAAAGCAGATGTTTACCTTTTTGGGTCATTTGCAAAAGGAGAAATAACAGAAGGAAGCGATATTGACCTTCTTATAATCGGGAATTTCAAAGGGAAAATGCCTGAAAGAATACTGAAAATTATAAAATACACAGATTTACCGATTGAACCCCTCTGTTATACAGAAGAGGAGTTTGAGAGAATAAAAAACACTCCATTTTTCAAGACAATAATGAAACACGCAAAAAAACTATAGATAAAAATTCTCCTACATGGTTAGGAAAAACTCTGTAAAGCCTTAACCCAAAAGAATTACCTCAGAATTGTCCATAGAGTTGATAATAGAAGTTTTTTCAAAAATATCTGAAGGTTAACGAGAAGAAATAAAAAGAAGTGGCACGGTTCTTTCAAGCGTTTCTGGAGATGATTATCTCTGAAGAATTTTTTTTCATTAAGAATCTGTATTTCTGGTTTGATGTATTTCTGTAAAGAAGGATTATAAAAATCATCTCAACTCCTTTAAATCCCTCTCATCTCTCACTCAAAAGGATAATTTGACATGGAAAGGAATAAAGATTATCAAAAAATTATGGAGAGAGAAAAGAGTTTCCCAAAAGATTTGATGTATTTTAAGTTCTGCCTTTATGGTTTTCTTAAAAATCTCAGATTTTTTGACCCATTTATAATTCTTTTCTTCCGCGAAATGGGAATGTCTTTTCTCAATATTGGTGTTTTGTTTTCCATAAGAGAGATTTCCACAAATATTCTTGAAATTCCCACAGGAGTTATTGCTGACGCATATGGAAGAAAGAAATCAATGATAGCTGCTTTCATCTCTTATCTTCTTTCTTTTGCAATTTTTTACCTGTTCCCAAATTTCTTACTTTATTCAATTGCAATGGTTCTTTTTGCTTCAGGAGAGGCATTCAGAAGTGGAACACATAAAGCTATGATACTTGAATATCTTAGAATTAAAGGAATTGAAAATATGAAAGTGGAATATTACGGACATACACGTGCTTTTTCTCAACTTGGTTCTGCTCTCTCATCTTTAATTGCTCTCTCAATTGTTTTCCTTTCTGGCAGTTATAGACCTGTTTTTCTTTTTTCAATGATTCCATATGTTTTTGGACTTATTCTTATGTTTACTTATCCTTCATTTCTTGATGGAGAAATTCCAGAAGTTAAAGGAGTATGGAAAGAAAGAATTAAAAGGAGGTTTTCTTCCACATTGAGAGATTTTGGGAGGATGTTCACAAAGAGAGAAGCATTAAGAGCAATTTTCAATTCATCTCTGTTTGATGGACTTTTTAAATCTTCAAAAGATTATCTTCAGCCAGTTCTGAAAGGACAGGCATTAGCACTTCCTTTATTTTTACATCTTGCTGAGAAGAAAAGGGTATCTGTGGTTGTTGGTATAATTTATTTTTTTCTTTATCTTCTCACAAGTAGTGCTTCAAGGAATGCAAGCAAAATTGTTAAAAAAGCTAAATCCATTACTGCTGCTATAAATACCACTTATATTTTTGGATGTGTTTTACTTCTAATTGCTGGTTTTTTCACATTTATTAAAATTTACTGGGTTGCTGCTTTATCTTTTATTCTCTTTTATATTGTTCAGAATTTTAGAAGACCGATGAATGTTGCATACATAAGTGATAATATTTCTCATAAAACAATGGCATCTGGTTTGAGCGTGGAATCTCAGTTGAAGACTATTATTATGGCAATTCTTTCTCCAATAATCGGGTATATGGCAGATAAGTTTGGAGTCGGGATTGCTCTTGTTATCATTTCAGTTGTGTTTTCATTGTTGCTTCCAGTAGTTGCTGTCTCAAAACCAGAATAAGCAAAAAAGAAATATAATGATCTTTTTATCCGAAGAACCGGGTTTGTCCAGGAAAGCAGAAATTGACAGATTTTTTAGAAAGTTATAGTTTTAGAATAAGGGGTTTTTGAAATTGATTGTTGAAAGCAGGACACACTGGTGAGCAGTAAAATCTTTTTTCATAAGTCAATAAAATATAAAAAGATGAGACAGAGAGAAATACAAAAATGAAATTTAAGAAGAAATTCAAAATAGTGTTCTTCCTTTTTTTCTTTTCTGGAAAAATCCTTTTATGTGATGAGGTTCTTTTTAAGTTTGTCCATCTTACCGATATTCATTTTTTAAATTCTGAAAGAATAAAATTACCTATCTGGCAGGAAAGAAGCAAAAAGGAAAGATTGAAATTTGTTGAAATACCATCAAGATTAAAAAAAGTTATCTCTTGGATTAATAAAAATGGAATAAAGTTTGTAATTATCACTGGAGATGTTCTGGAAAATATGGTGGATGCGGAAAAAACTCTTGAAGAATTTATGAAGGAGATGAAAGAATTAAAAGTGCCATATTTTATTGTTCCAGGAAATCATGATTTTCATCTGGAAAAATATCTGCCTGAGAAACTGGGGGGAGTTGATTTTTATTTTTCCTGTGGGGGGATAATCTTTATTGGACTTCCCACTTCAAATATAATGTGTACTGCTCAGGGAGATCTGGTTCTTAAATCAAGTCTTGAAAAAATAGCAGGGTTATCAGAAAAGAAAAAAGAATCCCCCATTATAATAATGTGCCATTATCCTCTATATCCTGGAAAGAGAGTAAATCCTGATTTTGTCCCGGTAAATTCTGAACAGGTGAGAGAGGTTCTGGAGAAGTGTGGAAACGTTTTTCTTATTTTACAGGGACATCTTCATAGAATTACAGATGATATTCATAATGGAATTCGGTATATAACTGCTCCCGGTTTTATTGTTGGTCCTGATTTCAGTTTTGTTGTGTGGGAAGTTTATCCAGACAAAATGGTGGGCAAAATAATGTACAACCAGGATGGAAAATACCAAGAAAGAGAAAAAATAGTTGTGAAAATCCCTGAAAAATTTAGAGGAAAAATTAAAAAACCAGAAAAAGGTGATTTGATAGCAAAAAGTATTCCTGAATTTGAGGGAATATTAACTAGATGGTTTGGAAAAAATTGGTCTTATTATCCAAGAGGAACTCCTATTGTGTGGAAAAATGAAAAAGTAATCCTGCCAAAAGGTAGCTCTGGATGGAAATTTACTCTGGCAAAAGAAAAGGTGCTTTCTGATACTTCAGGTAATAAGTGGTTTGAAGAAAATTATTCTAATGTGGATGGCTGGAAAGATGTGAAATTGCCTGTATTTTATGGAAATTACAAAAATAAGGTGAAAGAAGGGACAGAATTGAAAGAAAACAATACTTATTTATTCCGACTGACCTTCTCTTTAAAAAATATCCCGGCCAAAAATAAGCAATCTATGTTGAGAGTGGCAAGTGATAAATGTGCAGAGGTTTATTTAAATGGTGTTTTGATTGATAAAGATAAACTCTTTCACTGGGCAAATTACTGGAACAGGTATATAATTTTTAACTCTTCTCTATTAAGAAAAGGAAAAAACCTTCTGGCAATAAAACTATACAATTTCCCTCAGTGTACAACAGGATTTCTTGATGTTGAAATAGCAATCAAAAAATGAAGAAAGGCTACAGCACCAGGTTTGCCAACAAAAAATTGTGAAATCCCTTATCTGTAGCCCTTTTCAAATCCGGAGGTTTAGCCTCGGGAGGATAAAGATGGTTTGGTAAACCGTGTTTGACAGAGAGAGGGGAGTGAAAGTAAAATTTTTGTAAAGTGTTTCAGTTTATTCAATCTTAAAACAGGAGAAAAAAATGGCTGGAAGAGAAGTTTTTGGAGAAGAGGAATTAAATGAGGTGGTTGAAGTTTTAAAAAGAGGTGTTCTTTTCAGATATGGATTTGAAAAGGAAAGGGAAGGTGTTTTTAAGGTATCTGAATTTGAAAAAAATTTTGCAGAGTATATCGGTAGTAAATTTGCTCTTGCTGTTTCTTCTGGAAGTGCTGCATTGAAAGTTGCTCTTGAAAGTTTAAATTTACCAAAAGGGAAAGAAATAATAACAAGTTGCTTTACTTTTGTTGCAACTATTGAGGCAATTGAAGAAGCAGGATTTAAGCCGGTTCTGTGTGAAATAGATGAAACTCTCAATATTGACCCGAATGACCTTGAAAGAAAAATATCAGAAAATACAGTGGCTATAATACCTGTTCATATGATGGGGTCTGCTTCAAAAATAGACAGAATTATGGAAATAGCGAAAGAAAAAAATTTAAAAGTGATTGAAGATAACTGCCAGAGTACAGGAGCATCTTTTAAAGGGAAAAAACTGGGAACTTTTGGAGATATCGGCTGTTTTTCTTTTGACTATGTTAAGGTTATGACAACTGGAGAAGGAGGAATGGTTGTTACCAATGATGAGGAGATTTACAAACAGGCAGAATTTTATCATGACCATGGGCATCCTCACCTTCAAGGGGTTGGTAGAGGAGAGGAAAAAAGAGAAAGGAAAGGTTTTAATTTTAGAATGAATGAAATTCAGGGTGCTATTGGACTTGCTCAACTCAAAAAACTTAACTCAATAATAGAAAGACAGAAAGAAAACAAGAAAACCATAAAGGAAGAAATAAAGAATATAGAGTTGTTAAAATTCAGAGAACTTCCAGACCCGGATGGAGAAATAGCAACATTTCTGGCATTTTTCCTCCCAGATAAAGAAAAAACTGAAAAATTCAAAAGTAAAATGAAGGAAAATGGAGTTAATCCTGCTATTTTAAACTACTGGCATTTTACAGCAAATGTTGAAAGTTGTGGTGGAGAATATCCTCAAAGTCAGGATATCCTTGATAGATGTGTTTCAATTGAGATAAAAACTTTGATGGATGAGGAAACAATAAATAAAACAATAGATGCGATTAAAAAAGCAGCAAGTTCAATTTAATGGATTACTTCATTTCGGAAATTTTTTATTCAATTCAGGGGGAAGGTCTCCTTCAGGGTATTCCGATGGTTTTTATCAGATTGGCTGGATGTAATTTAAGATGTCCCTTCTGTGATACAAAATATGCATGGGAAAAGGGAAATAATAAGAAAGATGTTGGAGAAATAATAAATGAAGTTAAGAAATTCAGATGTAAAAAAGTATGCATTACAGGTGGAGAACCATATCTTCAGGATTTAAAAATTCTGGTCTCCTCTCTTAAAAAATTAAATTTCTGGATATCAATTGAAACAAATGGGACAATATGGCAGGAAATTGAAGTTGACTGGATTACTGTAAGTCCAAAAATTGAAGGGAGAAATTACCATAAAGATGGGTTTGACAGGAAATTTTTAGAGGTAGCGAATGAATTCAAGTATGTAATTACAGGAGAGGAAATTTTTGAATTTATAAGCAGAGATATAAAATGCCCTGTGATTTTACAGCCAGTTGATAATGATTTAAAAATAGCAGAAAAGATAATAAAGTTTCTGAAAAAAGAAAGAAAGGAAAATTTTTATTTGAGATTGCAACTTCATAAAATTTTAAAAATCCCTTAAATTTTCCCCTGTTTTTCTGCAATTCTCATCATAAAAGAGAAGCAATTTTGAACAATAGAAACACTTTTTGGATTTGATGAAGGGAAACAGAATATTAACTCTGTTATTTTAAATTTTTCTTTTTTCTTCCCAATTTTCACAATTATATATCCACAACCGAACTTTGAAAATTCCACTTCAAAAATCACAGGGATTTTCTTCAATTTTTCTATTTCCTCAGAAGGACCTGTACTGTAT
>JAGHCG010000059.1 GCA_021160565.1 bacterium
GTTGTTTTACTTAAAGTGAAAAATGTTGCATAAATTAGAGAGAAAACAAGGAAAATTAAAAATGATGTTATCAAAACTTCAATCAATGTAAATCCTCTTTTTTTCATTTTTCTTTTTCTGACTTTACAAATGGAGAAATTACTGAATAAGAGTTTCCATTCCATTTTATTTCAAGGGTAAAAGGTGTAAAAACAATTCCAATTTCTGTATCCTGAATTGTCTTATTTGAAAGTTTCAATTCCCATTCATAGTTTTCAAAAGGTTCCGGGAAAATACCGCTTTTTTCTTCAATTTCTTCTTCTGTTTTGAGTTCCTCTATTTTTGAGTTTGCAACAATTATTACTTTTTCCATATCACTGACGCTCTTGACCTGTTTAATTACCATAAGATATGTCTGAATGCATACAATTCCAACTATTCCAAAAATTGCTATCGCTATCATAACTTCAAGAAAAGTAAACCCTCTTTTAAAACGAGTATTTTTCTTCAAAGTTTATCTCTCCTTTTATCAATTCAGGGGAAGAATAGGGATTTAAAAATAGCGAAAAAGTTTCTTTGGTTTCAGGGTCTGAAAATATTATAATTCCAAATTCTTCTGTTCCATCAGGGAAAAAAGTAAAGGATATTTCTTCACTGTATTTTTCTTCTGTTGAGTTTTTTGCTGAAATGAAAGTAAGTGGTATTTCTATTTTTTTTGTTTCCTTTTCTTCCTTTTCTGAAAGTGTCTCCTGCCAGGAAAGTGATTCATCAAGGTCAAGGTAAAGTTTCACCGGAGTTTTTTCCATCAGGGCTGATTTTCTGGCTTTTTCTATTTCATCTATGAAAAGGGAAACATTTTTGTTTTCTGAAACAGGTATGATTTTTTTTATTACAGGAAAGGAAAGAGAAAAAAAAAGCCAATGATAAGGATAACTACCATCAATTCAATAAATGTAAATCCCTTCTTAAAGTTCTGAACTGGAAATATCTGCATCAACTCCCTCTCCACCTTCTTTACCATCTCTCCCATAACAGATAATTTCATATTCTTCTCCATGTCTTCCAGGGCTTAAATATACATAATCATTTCCCCAGGGGTCCTTTGGAATTTGCTTTTTTTCAAGGTATCCCCCTTCTCTCCAGTGCTTCGGAATTCTTCCTGTTGTGGGTTTTTCTACAAGTGCCTGAAGTCCCTGCTCTGTACTTGGATAAAATCCATTGTCAAGATAAAAAAGTTTAAGAGCACCTTCAAAATTTTTAATCTGAACTTTTGCTGCTGTTATTTTTGCTGTGTCTATTCTTTCAAAAAATCTCGGCATAACAATCATTGCAAGTAATCCCAGAATTACTATTACCGCCATTAATTCAATAAATGTAAATCCTGCCTTTTCCTTCATTAATCCCTCCTATCTTATTGACTGGCTTATCTGGAAAATTGGAAGTAAAACCGCTAATACTATAAAAGCAACTATTCCACCCATGAAAAGTATCATAGCAGGTTCGAGTAAACTGACAAATCTTGATGATTTCCTTTCCACTTCTTCTTCATAAATTTCACTTATTTTATCAAACATTTCGGGTAAATTTCCACTTTTTTCTCCTGCACCTGTTAACTGGATAACCAGATATGGAAAATATTTGCTTTTTTTAAATGCCATTGAGAGAGTTCCACCTTTTGAAACAAAATCAATTATATTTTTTATTTCATTTTTAAGAAGGGAACTGCTTAAAACCCTGCTTGATATTTTGAGTGCTTCTATTATTTCAACTCCACCCGAAATAAGGGTGGATAAAGTGGAAGAGAAATTTATTATCTCTTTTTTCAAAAATATGTCTTTTAAAAAGGGGATGTGAAATCTCAAAATGTCAAGGAATCTCTCTCCTTTTTCAGTGGAAAAGTATTTTTTCAAAATAAAATACAGAAGAATTAAAGAAAGAATAATGTAAAGCCAGAAGTTTTTTAAGAACTCACTTATATTTATCAAAATCTGGGTTATAATAGGTAACTGTAGAGAAATTTCACTGAAAATTTTTGTGATTTTTGGAATGACAAAAGAAAAGATGAAGATTAAAACACCTGTAGCAACAACAACCATAAAAAGTGGATAGGTCATAATCCCTGTGATTTTTGATTTGAATTCCTGTCTTTTTTCAAGAAAATTTGCAATTCTCATCAAAATTAAGTCAAGGGTTCCTGTTTCCTCTCCTGCTCTTACCATTGAAATCATCACTTCTGAAAAAATATGGGGATAGGAAGAAAGTGCCTGAGAAAAACTTTTTCCTTCACGAATATCTTTCTGGATTTTCTGAAATATTTTTTTTAAATTCCCTTCTTTCATCTGAACTATCAGTCCAGTTAAACATTCATCGAGGGGAAGTCCGGAATTCACAAAAGTGGCAAGTTCTCTTATAGCAACAACAACCTCGTCTTCTTTTATTTTTTTTGAGAAAAAGGGAAGGGAAGAATTGCTTTCCTGAATTTTTACAACATAAAGACCCTGCTGTCTCAAATCCTTTTTTATTTTTTTTAAATCTGTACCTTCAACTGTCCCTGTTATTTTTTTTCCTTCTCTGTCAAGAGCAACATAGAAGTAATTTGCCATTTAAACTTCCTGGGTTACTCTCAAAACTTCTGAAATTGTTGTAAGTCCTTTTTTTACTTTTTCTGCTCCATCCATTCTCAAAGTTTTCAATCCTTTTTCAAGTGCCACTTTTTTAATCTCAAGAGAAGAAACTCTTCTTAAAATCATATCTCTTATTTCATCATCTATTATTAGCAGTTCAAAAATTCCTGTCCTTCCATAGTATCCTTCACCAAAACATTTCTTACATCCTTTCCCTTCCATGAATTTTCCGTCTTCAAGGTCTTTTTCTGAAAGAGAAATTTTTTTGAGAAGAGATACAGGAGGTTTTATTTCAACAGAACATTCAGGACAGTTCAATCTTACAAGTCTCTGAGCCATAACTCCTATTAAAGAAGAAGCAATTAAATATGGTTCAATTCCCATATCAATCAAACGGATAATTGCACTTGTTGAATCATTGGTATGAAGAGTGCTGAAAACAAGGTGGCCGGTTAAAGATGCCTGTATTGCCATTTCTGCTGTTTCCACATCCCTTATTTCTCCAACCATTATAACATTCGGGTCATGTCTTAAAATTGCTCTCAATCCATTTGCAAATGTAAGACCGACTTTTGGATTTACCTGAATTTGATTTATTCCTTCAATATTGTATTCAACAGGGTCTTCAAGAGTTATTATATTTATTCCCGGATTGTTTATTTTGGATAAAGCAGCATATAAGGTTGTTGTTTTTCCACTTCCAGTTGGTCCTGTTAAAAGAATAATTCCGTGGTCGTATTTTATTAAATTGCTAAATTTTTCATAGTTTTCTTTTGAAAATCCAAGTTCTTCAAGTGAATATAAAAATGTTGACCTGTCAAGTAATCTCATAACCACAGATTCACCAAAAAATGTTGGAATAATTGAAATTCTTATGTCTATTTTTCTTCCATCCACTTTTATTGAAGTTCTACCATCCTGGGGAATTCTTTTTTCTGCTATATCGAGATTTGATATTATTTTTATTCTGGAAACAATTGCTGGATGGTATTTTTTCGGTAAAACAAAAATATCGTGTAAAACTCCATCAATTCTGTATCTGATTTTCAATGTTGTCTCTGTTGCCTGAATGTGGATATCGCTTGCTCTCATTGATATTGCTCTGTAAATAATCTGATTTACAATTCTTATAACGGGTGCTTTGTTAGCAAGGTCAAGTAAGTTTGTTGTTTCAGTATCAATTTCTTCTTCAAGATGGACTGTTTCCTCTGAACTTAAATCCTCTATAACTTTTTTTGAGGAACTGGGATGGTAATAATATTTTTCAAGGCACTGAATTATTTTTTCTTCAGATGAAATGGCAATTTTCACATCTTTTTTTATAATTTCTTTTATTTCCCCTATGTCAATTTTTAGGGGATCTGATGTTGTAATTATAATTTCTCCATTTTCTCCTTTTAAGGGAATAAAGGAATGATTTTTCAAGAAGGAAAAAGGAAA
>JAGHCG010000170.1 GCA_021160565.1 bacterium
AGGAACAATTTTCAGAAGGGATATACTTGAAAAAATTTACAATTTTACAGAAGAACTTTATTTCACAGAAGGGGTGAACATTTCAAGAATAAATGGAATAGCAGCAAGGAAGATGAGAAAAGTTCAGGGAGATGAAATTGGATTTAAAATAGAAAGGTTAATGCCAGATGTTCCCCGGACAGAAGAAGAAATAGAAAGTTTAAAGCAGGCAATAATGAGAAATCCAATGGTGTATGGTGTTTTTGTTTCAAAAGATTTAACATCCACTTTAATTCAGGCAGATTTCTTTTCAGGAATTCCTTCAAAAAAGATTTTTGAAAAAATAAGAAATCTTGCAGAGAAAATAAAATCACCTGATATTGAAATTTATTATTCAGGAAGACCAATTCTTGAAGGATACCTTGATATTTATCTTTCAAATCTCCGGTATCTTTTTATCCTCTCAATTTTTGTTCTTGGCTTCTTTCTCTTTCTATCATTTCGTTCAAAAAGAGGTGTTATTTTACCTGTAGTTAGTGCTTTAATGTCAACTTTATGGGGTCTTTCCTTTCTCTCTTTAACAGGGTTTAATCTCACACCATCAACAATCCTTGTTCCTTTTTTAATTCTTGCTCTTGGTGTAAGCCACAGTGTTCAGTTTATAAAGAGATATTATGAGGAATCAGTTGTTTCAAAAGATAGAAATTCAATCTGTCTCAATGTTCTTTATCATCTTATAACACCTGCTTCAATTTCTATTCTTACAGATGGGATAGGATTTCTTTCTCTTTCATTAATTCCTCTCAAACTTATAAAAACGATGTCTTTTTCAGCAGGGATAGGAGTTTTAAGTATATTTTTAACAACTGTTTTTTTCATTCCATCCATTCTCACATTTATAAAATTACCTGAAAAAGAAGAAATAAGAAGAGAAGGAAAGAAGACATTTGTTGATAGTTTCCTTGAAGTTGTTTCTAATTTTGTTATTTCAAAGAGAAAATTGGTTTATTCTATTTTTATTTTTCTGGCACTTGCTGGAATAGGAGGAATTTCCAGAATAAGGGTTGGTGATAATCAACCCGGTTCTCCAGCCCTTTATCCAAATTCCCATTACAATGTGAGTGAAAGAGTCATAAATAAAGAGTTCAGTGGCACAGACCCTTATTATATTCTTGTTGAGGGAAAATTTCCTGAAGCAATAGTTAGTGCTGAAGTTTTGAAAGAAATGGATGATTTGCAAAACTATATTGTAAAAAATTTACCTGAAGCCGGAAGAGCAATATCTCTTGTTGATTATATAAAAGGATTTAATATGATTTTCAATGAAGGGAAATTTTCATATTACAGAATTCCTAAACTTGATGCTACTATTGGAGAATATCTTTTCCTTTATTCAATGAGTGGTTTTCCTGGAGATTTTGACCATGTTGTCAGTCCTGATTTTAAAAATGCAAATATAAAAATTGATATGAAAGACCACAGGACTTCCACAATAAACAAAGTTTTATCAATTACTGAAAAATGGATAAAAGAGAACCATAAAACAGATAGAGTTGAGTTTCTGTATCCCGGTGGGATAATAGGGACACTTGCATCTTTAAATGATACAATAAGAAAAAGTATTCCTCAGTCACTTTTAATTGTCAGTATTCTTATTTTTCTTTTTGCAAGTTTTTATCTGAAAAGTATTGTTCAGGCAGTATATCTTTTAATCCCTCTTTTTTTCAGTATCCTTTTCACTTTTGGAATTATGGGATATACTGGAGTTCCTCTTACAATTGAAAGTTTACCTCTTGCTTCCCTCGGACTTGGTCTTGGAGTTGATTATGGAATTTATATCATAAGCAGAATGAGAGAAACGGAAAAAGATAAAATTATCAGAACTTTACTTACCACAGGCAAGGCGGTTTTCTTTACTGCTTTTTCTGTATCTCTCGGTATACTTGTCTGGATTTTTTCACCTGTTAAAATGTCTGCAAAACTTGGTATATGTCTTTCCTCATTGCTTCTGTTAAACATGATATCTTCATTAGTTCTTCTTCCTTCAATTTTTTCCAACTTAAAAAAGGAGGTGTGAAATGAGGAAGTTTTTAATTTTTTTGTTTTTGAGCAGTTTTCTTTTTGCAGGTGAAGTACCAAGACCTGGGAAAAATCCTGATGTGAATGAATTAATCAAAATATGGGATATAATCAAATATACAAAATTTGCAAAGGATTATGAAAGTTACAGTACAGTTATCCTTATAAGAAGAAGTGGTTTTAAAAGAGTTAGAAAAGCATACAGAGCAAGAATAATTCTTGGCGGGAAAAATGGAATTGAGTATAAGGATTATGTTGCTTTTATTTATCCAGCGGCATTTAAAGGACTTGCAATTTTAACCTGGACATATTTAGACCCGAGTAAAGAAAGAGAACAATGGCTTTATATTCCTTCTCTGAAGAAAGCAAGAAGAATTTCTCCCTCCCAGGATGAAGATAACTTTATGGGGAGTGTTTTTACCACAGAAGAGATAACTTCCTGGAAACCCGAATATGAAACTTACAGATTGATTAGAAAGAAAAAATTTAAAGGATATGTTTCAAATTATGATAATAAAGAATATTACAGAGGAGAGGAGTGTTATGTAATTGAAGCAAAGCCAAAGCCAGAAAGGAAGGTAAAACTCAGGTCAAAAAGAATTCTGTGGTTGAAAGCAGATGATGGAACCTGTATTTTCCAAGAAGTTTATGATAAAAATGGGAAACTTTACAAAATTATTTTCCGTTCCTTTGAGAAAATCGGAGCAAAAAAATATCCTGCTCAGATAATAGTTGAAGGAAAGGATTTTAGAACAAATGATATTTCAATAGTGCATATGGATGAAATTCAGTTTGATGTTGGGCTTAAAGAAAGTGATTTTACAGTTGAGAGATTAAAGAAAATGAAATGGTAAGAAGGAGGGAATTATGAAAAGATGGATTTTTATTATTCCTTACATTTTTATCTGTTTTTCTGGATACACCCTGGAAAATAAAAATTTATCTCTTAATTTTTATTTCAATACTGAAATAGGTTCCCATCTGAATGCTCCATCAAAATTGATGAAACTTTACAATAGTTTTGAAATTAAAGGGGAATATCTTTTTACCGATAATATTTCCCTTTTTTTTGACCTGAAAAAATTTTATGACAGTGTTTATGATATTGCTGGTGAATATAAAAATGGTTCATATAAAACAGCAACAAATACAGGAAA
>JAGHCG010000219.1 GCA_021160565.1 bacterium
ATAATATTCCTTCTTCAATTTTAAGAGTTTTTCTTCAAGAACCATTTTCTCATCAGATAAAATTTTGATTGATTTGTTCAGATATTCAGGTATTTTTCTGTAATCCTTTTTTTCAACACTTTCTTTCAATGAGTAATAATCAACACGGGAATATAAACTTATCATTTGTTTTTCTTCTTTCTTTTCTGCCAGTAACTTTAAATTGTGAAAATCATATTTTAGAGTGAAAATGGTATAAATTTCCTCTGTAGTATTTTTTTCAATTTCATCAATTAATTTCTCTCTTTCTTTTTCAAAAAAATCTATAATCTGAACTGAACTTGTTATTCCAGAAGGGATTTTGTAAAAACTTTTTTCAAGGACAGAAATAAATTCATTGAAGTTTTTGGCTCCAATAAGTTTATCAATATCTACCTGACTGAGAAAATATTTTTCACGAACCTTTATTTTTCCACATTCTACCAGAATATCCATTTTATATTTCCTTCAGAATTTTAAAATCTTCTTTTAAAATTTTTAATTTTTCTGGATTATAAACCGCAACTGCAGGGTGGTAAAACGCAACTATTTTTATTGTGGAGAAAATATCTCTCTTTTCAAAAACTTTACCATGAATGGCACTTATACCTTTTTTATTTTCAATGGAATATTTTTTAAAAATGTATTTGAGAGCATGCCTTCCAAGACAGCATATAATTTCTGGATTTATTATTTCAATTTGTTTTTCAAGGTATTCCCGACATTTTTCTATTTCTTCCTCTTTAGGGTCACGGTTTCCAGGAGGTCTGCATTTTATTATGTTTGTTATGTAAATATCTTCTCTTTTCATTGAAATTGAAGAAAAGAGTAAATCAAGAACTTCTCCTGCTTTCCCACAGAATGGAATCCCTTTTAAATCTTCATTATACCCGGGAGCCTCTCCAATAAACAAAATTTTTGTTTCAGGATTTCCCATTCCAAAAACTACATTTTTCCTTGTTTTCCAGAGGGGACATTTCTTACATTTTTTTGCTTCTTCTTCAATTTTTTTAAGTTGTTCTCTTTTGCTCATCAGAAAAGAGAAATTTTATAATCTTTTCTTTTATCTCTGTTTTAAAACCTTCTTTTATTCTCTCCCATGAAAAAACAATATTCCAGTTTTTACCTTCAATTATAAAAGTATTTTTCAAAGATGCATCTTTTGAAATTTCTGCATTTTCAATTTTTAAATCTTTATCCTCTGGAATGAGAATTTTTACATTTTCTTTTACTCCGGAGATAGTTTTTTTTACTAATTCTGCAAAGTTTTCATTGAAAAATTGATTGAATTTCTCCTCAATTTTTTTCTCAACTTCTTCAATAAATGAATTTTTAATGGAAAGAATTTCTTTTTCTTTTTTCAGTTTAAAATTTATCAGTTCTCTTTCAACTTCTCTATCAATATTTTCTTTTTCCTGTTTGAGAAGGGTTTCAAATTCCTCCTCAACTTTTTTCTCAACTTCCTTCCATTTTTCTTCCAGTTGTTTTTCCGCCTTTTCTATAATATTTTTTGCTTTACTTTCTGCTTCCTCAATTACTTTTTTTATAAGATTTTCAACCATTTTTATAATTTCACTCCAAAAAGTAAAAAGATTGAAGCAACAAGAGCAAGAACTGCATATGTTTCAACGAGTGCTCCGTAAACCATTGCTCTCATACTTGCCTCTGGATGTTTAGAAGCAACTGCTATTCCTGCCGCACATACTTTCCCCTGATGTATTGCTGAAAACAATCCTGAAATTGCTATAGGAAGACAGGAAATCAATATCTGCCATCCCTGAGATGGAGTTATTGCCACTTCTTTTCCTCCAAGAATTCCAACTTTCATTATTACAAGAAAACCCGTTAAAAATCCATATATTCCCTGTGTTCCTGGAAGAGCAACTAAAAGTAACATTGTTCCAAATTTTTCCGGTTCTTCTGATAAAACTCCATTTGCTTCTCTTCCAACATATCCAATCCCTATACTTGAACCTATACCACAGAGAAATATAGCAAGAGCCGCTCCAATTAATGAGTAAAGAAGCCCAAGAGACATTTTTAACCTCCTTTAATTTCTTTTATTTTCTTTATTAGGATTGGTAAAACTTCAAACAGGTCTCCAACAACTCCCAGATTTGCTACTTTAAATATTGGAGCATCAGGGTCTTTATTTATGGCTATTATGAAATCTGAAGTTTGCATGCCTGCAAGATGCTGAATTGCTCCTGAAATTCCACAGGCAATATATATTTTTGGTTTTACTGTTTTTCCTGTCTGTCCAACCTGATGGGGATATGGTATCCATCCAGCGTCAACTGCTGCTCTTGAAGCACCAACTGCTCCACCAAGAAGGTCTGCAAGTTCCTTTATTATTTCAAAATTTTTTGGTTCTCTCAATCCTCTTCCACCTGAAACAATTATTTCTGCATCCTGAAGGTCAACAACATTTTCAACTTTTTCCTTTCTCACAATTTCAGGGGTATTTTCCAAGGTTATTTCAAATTTTTCTTCAATTATTTCTCCTTTTCTATTTTCGTCTATAACCTCTGCTTCATCAAAAATTTTTGGTCTTATTGTTGCCATTTGTGGTCTGTGATTTTTACATATAATTTTTGCCATAAGATTTCCACCAAATGTCGGTCTTGTCTGAATTAAAAGTCCTGTTTCTTCATCTAT
>JAGHCG010000088.1 GCA_021160565.1 bacterium
AGGGAAGATGTTGAATATCTTGGAAAACTTGCAAGGATTGAGTTATCAGAAGAAGAGAAGGAAAAACTGGAAAATGACCTTGAAAAAATACTTGAATATATTTCAAAATTAAATGAGGTAAATACTGAAAATGTTCCTCCAACCTATCACGTCCTTCCTGTTAAAAATGTTTTCCGCGAGGATAAAGTCAAAGAATCATTCCCGAGAGAAGAATTGTTGAAAAATGCTCCTGATAGAACTGAAGAGTTTTTCAAAGTTCCCAAAATAATTTGACAATGGAAAAAAAATACCTTGATTTTGAAAAACCAATTGCTGAAATAGAAAGGAAAATTGAAGAATTGAAGAAGAAAAAGGGAAATGGAGAAGTTGATAAAAGGGGAAAAATTTTGCAACTTCAACAAATTTTAAATGAAAAAAGAAAGGAGATTTATTCAAATTTATCTGCATGGCAGATAGTTCAGGTAGCAAGACATCCAAACAGACCTCATACTCTTGATTATGTTGAAAATATTTTTGATGATTTTATTGAATTACATGGAGATAGAATTTGTGGAGATGACCCTGCAATAGTGGCAGGTCTTGGAAAATTCAAGGATATTGGAGTTGCAATTGTTGGACACCAGAAAGGAAGAGATACAAAAGAAAATCTGAAAAGAAAATTTGGAATGGCTCATCCAGAAGGATACAGAAAGGCAATGAGAATTATGAAACTGGCTGAAAAATTTAATTTCCCTGTTATAACATTTATTGATACACCAGGAGCACACCCTGATATAGAGGCTGAGGAAAGAGGACAGGCACTCTCAATTGCAAAAAATTTATTTGAAATGTCTCTCCTGAAAACTCCTATTCTTTGCATTATAATTGGAGAAGGAGGAAGTGGAGGTGCTCTTGGAATTGGTGTAGGGGACAGAATTTTAATGCAGGAGTTTTCAATTTATTCTGTTATATCTCCTGAAGGGTGTGCTTCAATCTTATGGAAAAATCAGAATGCAGTTGAAGAAGCAGCAGAGGCATTGAAATTGACCTCAAAAGAGTTGTATAATTTAGGTATTATAGATGAAATTATCCCTGAACCACCTGGAGCAGCACATTCTGATTGGGAGACTACTTTCAGAAATGTTGAAGAAGCAATTGAAAGGAATTTAAGAGAATTGAAAACTATAAAAATAGAAGAACTTATTGAATTGAGATATAAAAAATACAGAAAAATTGGTGTCATTTTAGAAGGAGAAGGAATTGAAGAAACTTAAACTTGTTTTGCCGAAAGGGTCTTTGCAGGAAACGACTCTTGCTCTTTTCTCCCATGCAGGATTTGAAATTTATGCTGTTTCAAGAAGTTATTATCTTTCAATAGATGACCCTGAAATTGAGGCAGTACTTTTAAGAGCACAGGAAATACCGAGATATGTTGAACTTGGTGCTTTTGACGCAGGAATTTCAGGAAAGGACTGGATAACTGAAAACAGAGCAAAAGTGGTTGAAGTATGTGAACTTGTTTATTCAAAGCAAGGTTTCAGACCTGTAAAGATTGTTGTGGCTGTTCCAGAAAATTCAAAAATAAAAAAGGTTGAAGACCTTGAAGGAAAAATTATAGCAACTGAACTTGTAAATTTGACAAAGGATTATCTGAAAAAGAAAGGAATAAAAGCAAAAGTTGAATTTTCATATGGAGCAACTGAAATAAAAGCAGGAAAACTTGTAGATGCTATTGTTGAAATAACAGAAACAGGAGCAACTCTTTCCTCTCACAATTTAAAAATAATTGATGTTATTATGGAATCAACTCCAAGGTTCATAGCAAATAAAGAGGCATGGAAAGATAAATGGAAAAGAGAGAAAATAGAAAATATCGCTCTTTTACTTCAGGGTGCCCTTGCTGCTGAGGGAAAAGTTGGACTTAAAATGAATGTGGAAAAGAAAAATCTTGATAAAATTCTGAAAATTTTGCCTGCAATGAAAAAACCAACAATTTCTCCTCTTACAGAAAATAACTGGTTTGCAATTGAAACAATTATTGACAGGAAAATGGCAAAACAACTCATTCCCAGGTTGAAAAAATTTGGAGCCCAGGGTATTGTGGAATACTCACTTAAAAAGGTAATATAACAGTGAAGTTTTTGAAAAAAGGAGTAGATTATGCCTTGCGGAAGAAAGAGGAAAAGAAGAAAGATTAAAACTCACAAAAGAAAAAAGAGATTAAGAGCATTAAGACACAAAAAGAGAAAGAGATAATGAAAAAATTTTTACTTTTTTCTCTCATTTTTCTTTTCACAGGTTGCGTAAAACACTATATTAGAGAAGACATTTCTCTTAAAACTTATGTTCAGGGATTATTATATGAAGATGAAGAAAAAACAGACCTTGCAATTGCCTCTTTCAAAAAAACAATTGAAGAAAGTGGAGAAAACAGTTATGTTTATATAAAACTTGGTGATTTATATCTCAAAAAAAAGGAAATTGATAAAGCAAAAAGAATCTTTCAGAGAGCACACAGAATAAATCCTGATAGTCCAGAAGCATTGTTTGGTCTTGGAATAGTTTATCTCCATGAAAAAAATTATCCCCTTGCTGCTTTATTTTTTGAAAGAGGACTTGAAAAAGACCCTTCAAAAAATTCATTCCGCCTTATTTTATGCGATATTTACACAACTTTAAATGAACTTGAAAAGGCAAAAAAACATTATAAAATTCTCCTTGAAGAGTATGAAAAAAATTATATTCTCCATTACAATTACGGTTCTCTATTGGAAAAAACAGGAGACATAAAAGAGGCAGAAAAACAGTATCTCAAAACAATAAACTTATTCCCTGCCTTCTGGAAAGGGTATCTTTCACTTGCTCTCCTTTACCAGAGAGAAGGGAAAATTGACAAAGCGGAAAAGTATTTCAAAGTTACCATGAAACTTTATCCTGAAAATCCACTTCCTTATTCTTTTCTTTCAGCCATTTATTATGACAAAGGGATGTATGATGAGGCAAAGAAAGTTTTAAATGAAGCGATAGAAAGAGGAATTAAAAAGAAGGAATTTTATGATTTTCTTGGCGTAATTTACTCTCAGGAAAAAAATTATAAAGAAGCGGAGGAGTATTTCAAAAAAAGTATTGAGATAAAGGATACATCTGAAATAAGGTTCAGGCTGGGGGTTGTTTATGATAAACTGGGAGAAAAAGAAAAAATGAAAGAGGAAATGGAGAAAGCAATCCAACTTGATGATAAAAATGCCCTTGCTTTAAATTATCTTGGCTATTCTTATCTGATAGAAAACAAAAACATTAAAAAAGCGTATGAATTGATTAAAAAAGCATGTGAAATCCAGCCAGATAATGGAGCTTTTCTTGACAGTCTTGGCTGGGCTTATTATAAAATGGGAAAGTATAACCTTGCTAAAAAATATCTTGAAAAAGCAGTTAAATTTGAAAGAGACCCTGAAATATATGAACATCTGGGTTATGTTTATATGAAACTTAAAGAATATCCAAAAGCAATTCTGTGGTTCACAAAAGCATATGAATTGACAGGAAAAAAGGAACTGGGAAATAAAATAATTGAAGTTAAAAATTTACTTAGAAATGAGAATTATTGAGAAAGTAAATGAAGACCCTTCCATTTTAAAAAAACTTTCAATTGAGGAATTAAGAAATTTAGCGCAGGAAATAAGAGAGTTTATAATTGAGGTTGTTTCAAAAAATGGCGGACATCTTTCTTCAAATCTTGGTGTTGTTGAACTGACTTTATCAATCCATAGAGTTTTCAATATTCCTCCAGATAAAGTTATATGGGATGTTGGACATCAGTGTTACACTCATAAAATTTTAACTGGAAGATATAAAAACTTTCCTTCTCTCAGAAAATTTGAAGGTATAAGTGGATACCCTGACCCGGAAGAAAGCAAAACAGACATTTTTCATACAGGTCATGCAGGAACAGCAATTTCTTCATCCACAGGTTTAAAGATAGGACAGGAAATTTTAAATACAGAGGGAAAGGTAATAGCAGTAATTGGAGATGGTTCTTTAACAAATGGAGTTACTTTTGAAGGATTAAATTTTCTTGGTTCTGTTAAAAAAAATCTTCTTGTAATCTTAAATGACAATAAAATGTCAATCTCTCCAACAAAAGGAGCTTTATCATACTATTTAACAAAACTCATAACCTCTCCTGTTATAAATAAGCCAAGGGAAGAATTCGTTGAAATTATTAAAAAAATTCCAACAGTTGGGGAGGAAATTCTTAAAATAGCAAAAGAGATTGAAAAGAAAACAAAACTTTTAATTATTCCCGGTGTATTTTTTGAAAAACTGGGTTTGAGGTATTTTGGTCCGATTGATGGTCATGATATTGTCCATTTAATTGAAATTCTTGAAAATATAAAGGAAATTAAGGAACCTGTCCTTCTTCATGTAATAACCAGAAAAGGGAAAGGATACAAATTTGCAGAAGAAAATCCTGAAAGTTTTCACAGTGCTTCTCCTTTTGATATAAAAACAGGAAAATTTAAAGA
>JAGHCG010000204.1 GCA_021160565.1 bacterium
CTTAAATGCTGAAATAACTCCGTTTTTTTTCATCAATATTTCACTTTCTTTTTCAATTTCATAAGTAGTAATTCCTGGTTTTATTATTTCTTTCAACTCTTCAAGTATACATTTACACTTTCTGCATGCAATTTTCATTTTCTCAAGTTCTATAGCACTTCTTATTACCATTTTATTATCCCTGAAATTTCTTTAATTATTTCATCCAGTCCTGCTTCACCATCCACTTCATAAAAATCACCTTTATTTCTGTAATATTCAAGTAAAGGTGCTGTTATCTGGTGGTAAATATGAAGTCTGTTTCTTATCACATCCTCTTTATCGTCCTCTCTCTGAATTAATTTCCCTCCACATTTATCACATATTCCATCCTTTTTTGGTGGAATATTGATTAAATGGTAAATAGCACCGCATTTTTCACAAACTCTTCTATTTGAAAGACGTTCCACAATAAAATCATCATCTGCATTTAAAAAAACTGTTTTTATTTCTCCTTCTTTTCCATAAACTTCATCTATCATTTTTGCCTGATTTAAGTTTCTCGGAAATCCATCAAGAATAAATCCATTTTCACAATCACTTTCAGAGGTTCTCTTTTTTATTATCGAAACCACTATTTCATCTGGAACAAGTTCTCCCTTTTCCATATAATCTTTTGCTTTCTTACCAAGTTCTGTCTCTCTATTTACATTTTCCCTTAAAAGGTCTCCTGAAGAAATCAATGGTAAATTCCACATCTGGCTTAATTTATTTCCCACTGTTCCCTTTCCTGCTCCTGGTGGACCAAGTAAAATCAATATTTTTTTCATTTTTTCTGTTTTTTGATAAATCCCTGATAATGTCTGAGAAGTAAATGTGCTTCAACCTGTCTTATTGTTTCTATCAAAACTGATACAACTATAAGAAGTCCTATCCCTCCAAATAAACTCGCAACAATATATGGAATTTTAAAGATTTTCATTATGATATACGGAAATATCGCTATTGAAACAAGCATGAGAGAACCTGGTAAAGTTATTCTGTTAAGAACTCTCTCAAGATAAAGACCTGTTGATTTTCCAGGTCTTATTCCCTGAATAAATCCACCATATTTTTGAAGGTCCTCTGCAACATTATCAGGATTAAAAATTATCCCAGCATAGAAATAACAGAAGAAAATTGTAAGAATTGCATATAAAACCATTCCCGGACCTGAGGAAGGAGAGAGAAACCGGGAAACATTCTGCAATACTCTATTAGGTGAAAAAGTGAGAATTGTTGCTGGAAATGTGAGAATTGAAATTGCAAAAATTAAAGGTATAACTCCTCCCTGATTGAGTTTAATTGGAAGATAGGTGGATTGACCCCCATAAACTCTCCTTCCAATTACTCTTTTTGCATATTGAACAGGAACTCTTCTTTCACTTTCATTTACGATAATTGCTGCAGCAACCACTGCAAATATTAAAACAATCATTAGAATAACTGTAAGAAAATTCAACTGTCCTGTTGATACAAGTCCAGCAACTCTATGGAAAGCCACCGGCATTCTTGAAACAATACTTGCTGTTATTATAAGAGAAATTCCGTTTCCAATACCTTTTTCTGTAATCTGCTCACCAAGCCACATCAAAAATACAGTACCGGTAGTCATTGTAATAACTGTTGTCAATCTAAATAACCACCCTGGATTGGGAACCATTACTATATCTCCAAAATGAGCAGGATTTTCAAGCCACAGAGATATAGCAAAACTCTGAAAGATACAGAGAATAACTGTTCCTATTCTTGTTAACTGAGTTAGTTTTCTTCTTCCCTCCACTCCACTTCTCACAAGATTCTCAAAATAAGGAACAACTGAAGCGAGAAGTTCAAGAATAATAGAAACACTTATATAAGGCATAATTCCCAGAGCAAAAATCGTGGCATTTCTCAATGCTCCACCGGCAAATAAGTCAGCGAGACGAAAAAGAGTATTGGGAAAACTTTCAAAAAATCTTGAAAGCGCCTGTCCATCTATTCCAGGAGAAGGAATATAACAACCAAGTCTATAAACTGTAAGAAGTAAAATTGTTATTATTACTCTCTTCCTCAAATCAGGCACTTTAAATGTATCTCTTACTCCCTCTAGCATTTTCACCTCTTTTAAATCAGAAAAGTTATTCTGAAGGGCGTTTCTTTCCTATTTCAATAACTTTACCACCTGCTTTTTCAATCTTTTCTTTTGCTTTTCTGGAAAAATGGTGCGCATGAATTTCTATTTTTTTAGTAATTTTTCCTTCTCCAAGAATTCTTACACATTCTGTTTTCTTTATTAAACCTGCTTCTTTTAACTTTTCAGGAGTTATAACATCTCCTTCATTGAATTTTTTATCTATCTGATTCAAATTAACTATTTCAATTTTTACATCTTTTATATGAGTAAAACCTCTCTTTGGCAATCTCCTTATAAGAGGCATCTGACCACCTTCAAAATTAAAGGAAAGTTTATAACCACTTCTCGCTTTATGTCCTTTATGTCCTCTTGTGGAAGTTCCACCATGACCTGAAGCATCCCCTCTTCCAAGTCTCTTTTTATGATGTTTTGCTCCTTCAGGCGGTTTCAGTTGATGAAGTTTCATTTTCTTCTCCTTCTGTTTTAACTTCCTTCAACATACTCAGTGCTTTTACAGTTGACCTTATAACATTAAGAGGATTGGTTGAACCAAGACACTTACATGTTATATCTTTTATTCCACATACTTCAAAGAAAGCACGCATTGTTCTTCCAGCAACCATTCCATGACCTTTACTTGCTGGTTTGAGAATTACAAGAGAAGCACCGTCTTTTGCTTTAACATCGTGAGGAATTGTTGTTCCCTTCAAAGGAACTTTAATGGCATTTTTTCTGGCTTTCTCTACTGCCTTTCTGATAGCTTCGGGAACTTCACCTGCCTTTCCAATTCCATAGCCTGCCCTTCCCTTCCCATCACCAACAACAACAAGGGCTCTGAAATTTAAATTTTTACCCCCTTTAGTAACTTTTGTTACTCTTCTTATTTCAACCACTATCTGTTTTTCCTCTTCCTGTTCCATTTTTTGTATCTCTGCTAAAATTTTAACCCTCCTTTTCGTGCAGATTCAGCAAGTGCTTTAACTCTTCCTGTATATTTATATCCGGCTCTATCAAAAACAACTTTTTCTATTCCAAGTTCTTTTGCTTTCTTTGCTATAAGTGTACCAACAATTTTTGCTCCTTCAACATTTCCACCTTTTGCATTACTATTTTCTTTTGCAAGTTTTTTAAATTCTTCTGATAAACTGGAAACTGTTGTCAAAACTTTACATGGAGAAACATCATCAACAACAAGAGAAGCATAAATATGTTTGAGACTTCGGAAAACAACAAGTCTCGGCTTCTCTTTTGTTCCTGAAATTTTTTTCCTAACTCTTAAATGTCTCTTTTTTCTTTTTTCTTCTTTTGTCTTCCTCATTGTGCTGCTCCTACTCCTGCTTTTCCAGCTTTATGTCTTACATATTCTCCTCTATATCTTATACCCTTTCCTTTATAAGGTTCAGGTGGATAAATCTTCCTTATTTTTGCAGCATAATCTCCTACCTGCTGTTTATCAATCCCTCTTATAAATATTATTGTATTTCTCACTACTTCCACTGAAATGCCTTCTGGAATATCCACTTCAACTGGATGAGAAAAACCAAGTGTAAGAACAATTTTTTTTCCTTTAACTTCTGCTTTATATCCAACACCATGTATTTCTAAGATTTTCTCATAGCCATCTTTAACACCTATAACCATATTTTGAATAAGTGATCTTAAAAGACCATGTAAAGCATTTGTCTTTCTAAAAAGTTTCTTGTTCTTCTCCGGCACTTCATTTTTTACCAGAATTTTATTATCCTCAATATTTACTGAAAGGCCAGGAAAAATTTCCTGCTGAAGTTTTCCCTTCGGTCCTTCAACGACAATCTTATTTCCTTCTATTTTTGCTTTCACTCCCTCTGGTAACTCAACAGGTCTTTTACCCAATCTTGCCATTTTTTACCTCACCATACATAAAAAAGTAATTCCCCTCCAACGCCCATTTCTCTTGCCTTTCTATCACTTAAAACACCTTTTGAAGTTGTTAATACAGCTATTCCAGCACCATTTTTAACCTTTGGAATTTCATCTTTTTTAACATATATCCTAACTCCGGGTTTACTTATCTTTTTTATTTCTGTAATTGCTCTTTTCTTCCCAGGATAATAAATAAGATGAACTCTCAAAATTTTTCTGTTGTTTTCTTCCAGAACTTCATAATCCTTAATATATTTCTCTTCCTTTAAAACTTCTGCTATTCTCTCTTTAAATTTACTGTAAGGAATATCCACATAATCTTTATAAACTAAATTTCCATTCCTTATTCTCGTAATCATATCAGCAATAGGATCTGTCATACTCATTTTTTCACCTCACCAACTTGCTTTTTTAACCCCTGGTATTTCTCCTTTTGAAGCCAGTTCTCTGAAACAAATTCTACAGATTCCAAATTTTCTATAATAACCTCTTGGTCTTCCACATCTCCAGCATCTATTCCTTTTTCTCACAGCAAACTTCGGCTCTTTTTTCATCTTTTCCAAAAAACATTTTCTTGCCAATTCACTCCTCCCTTATTGGTAATCCTATCTCTCTGAGTAAAGCCAGAGTTTCCTCCGGCGTTTTACCTGTTGTAACAATTGTAACATTCATCCCCCGAACTTTATAAATTGTGTTATAATCCACTTCAGGAAAAATTATATGTTCTCTTATCCCTATGGTATAACTTCCCCTTCCATCCACTGATTTTGGAGATAAACCACTGAAATCTCTAACTCTGGGTAATGCAACTGTAATCATTCTATCAAGAAATTCATACATTCTATCTTTTCTTAAAGTCACAAAAACTCCACATATATCACCCTTTCTCAAATTAAATCCTGCAATTGATTTTTTTGCTCTTGTAATAACTGGCTTCTGTCCTGTAATCAAAGCAAGTTCTTTAACTGCTGATTCAACTGCTTTTGTATCTTTATTATCTTTCCCTATTCCCATATTTATAACTATTTTCACAAGTCTTGGTACCTGCAATTTATTCTTATATCCAAATTTTTTCATAAGTGCCGGTATTACATTTTCTTTATAATGGGTTTTCAATCTTGGTTCCATTTTATTTCACCTCTGCAATTTCATTACATTTTTTACAGTATCTAACTTTTGTTCCATCTTCCAGAAATTTTATTCCAAGTCTTGTTGGTTTCCCACATTTAAGACAGAAATACTGAACATTTGCTATTGAAATTGGTTTTTCCATCTGTATTATTCCGCCCTGCTGGTCAACTTTCCTCGGTCTTACATGTTTTTTCACAAAATTAACTCCTTCAACCAGAACTCTTCCTTCTTTTGGTAAAACTCTTTTAACTCTTCCCTTTTTTCCTCTATCTTTTCCCTTTATAACCTGAACAATATCTCCTTTTTTTATTTTAAATCCCATTTACAATACCTCCGGAGCAAGAGAAATTATTTTTGTGAAATTTAAATCCCTCAATTCTCTTGGAACAGGACCAAAAACTCTTGTTCCTCTTGGGTTTTTCTCGTTATCTATAATCACTGCGCAGTTATGGTCAAATCTTATTGTTGAACCATCTGGTCTTTTTATAGGAGCAACTGTTCTGACAATAACTGCTTTAACTTTTTCTTTCTTTTTCACTATTCCATCAGGCAGTGCATCTTTAACACTTGCAACAACAATATCTCCTACTTTTGCATATTTCTTTTTCGAACTCCCTATAAATCCAATAACTCTTATTTTTTTTGCTCCTGTATTATCGGCCACATTAAGAACAGTCCTAAGATGCACCATCTTCCTTCTCCTTTTTCTCAATTATCTCAACGATTTTCCATCTCTTTCTTCTACTCAACGGTCTTGTCTGAACAATCCTCACAACATCTCCTACTTTCGTTATATTTCCTTCATCATGAGCCATAAATTTTCTTCTTTTTCTTATAAGTTTTTTATAAAGAGGATGCTGGGTTATATTTTCAACC
>JAGHCG010000173.1 GCA_021160565.1 bacterium
ATGATTTCCTTCCAGAATTTTTTCTTTTCTCTAAACTCTTTTTCCATTCTTCTCAAAATTATTTCAATTTCATTTCCCTCCTCCTCTGTAAGAAAAATTTGATGTCTTGAATTAAATTTCAAAAGTTTTTCAATATTTTCTGCAAACTTCCCTGAAAATATTTTTGGATGAAAAATAATGCTTGTTTTATAAAGAGAAGATGAGGATGGAATGAAGTTATGAACTTCATAAGGATGGATTATCAGAAGAGTATTTTTTGAAAGAAGGTATTTCTTGTTTTTTATAAAGTAAAAACCGCTTCCCTGATGTATATACTGGATTTCTATTTCTGGATGATTGCGAAGACTTGATGGAACGCTATAGGATTGAATACTGAGGGTTCTCATCACAAAAGGAAATGAAATATCCGGATAGGAAATTTTTTCATATATCTTGTCTTTTTCCATCTCTAATTTTTCCCTCTATAAAGGTATTTGCTTCCTTTAAAAGTTTCTCATTCCAGAATTTTGGAGGATTTAAAAGATAAAGGTCTATGTTTGAATAAATCCCCTGGTCTTCAACTATAAATTTTTCTGGTAAAGTAAAATCATTTTCTCCATCCCATTCACCATATTTCCAGTTTTCCATATTTCTGTAAATACAGTTATAAAGTTCATAGTCAATTGTGGCATCTGCTTCAATCCATTTTTCTCCAATCCAGACAGCAGCAGAAACATGGACTGTTGGTTCATTTATCAATTCATAAATTTCAGGCGGTACTATCGGTTTGAAAACTTCCTTTCTTATAAGATAAACTCTGTATCCTGAATAAATACCCGCACTTCTTAAAAGTGCTATCTGGAGATTTGTTTTATTAAAGCAATTCCCATAACCTTTCTTCAATGTTTCAGATGCTTTTGTGAAAGGATAATCAAACCTGTATTTTATTTCGTCTCTCACAAAGTTAAAAATCCTTATCGCCTTTTCTCTTTCATCAAACACATTTTTTGTAAGGATATAGCTTCTCATTCTTATATCAACATTTTCAATATCACATATTTTTGTGGGAAGTAAGTATTCTTTTTCCATAACCGGATTATATGATAACATATATCATCAAAATTATCATAAGGGGGTTGAAATGAAATTTTTTACAATTTTGGTGACTTTAATATTAATTTCAGGGTGTGCAACAATCCAGAAGAAAAGGGAGGAAAAGGAAAAGAAAGGTACTTTTTACGATATTGAATTCAGAAAAGAATATGTGGAAAAAAATGCAGATTTAAAAGAAAAGGAAAAAAAGGAAATACTGGGAGGAAATATTCCAGAAGGTTTTACAAAAAAGCAGGTAAAGGAACTTCTTGGTTCTCCCTACGATATTTATGTTTCTGATACAAAAATGATGGAGGTATGGTTTTATAAGGACTGGTATGTTGGCTTTGATAGAGAAGGAAAGGTAATTAAATTTGGTAAATTCTCATTCTAACCGCGTAGGTTAGAAAGAGGAGGAGAGAATGAAGATAATTCAAGTTGGTGCTGGTGGATTTGGGGAAAGCTGGCTTGAAATAGTAATGATAGCGCCTGAATGGGAAGTGGCAGGAGTTGTGGATATAAACCAGAATGTACTTAAAAAGGTAAAAGAAAAATGGAATTTTTCTGATGAAAAACTTTTCACCTCCCTTGATGAATGCCTTAAAAAAGTTAAAGCAGATGCACTTTTAAATGTAACTCCTCCTGAATTCCATAAGGAAATAACTGTAAAGGGAATTAAATCCGGTTTACATGTTCTTGTTGAAAAGCCAATGGCAGATACTCTTAAAAATGCTGAGGAAATGGTTGAAGTGGCTGAAAAGTACAGGAAAAAACTTATGGTAAGTCAGAATTACAGATACAGAAAAGGTGCAAGAAGTTTGAGGAAATTCATTGAGGAAGGATTACTTGGGAATATAAGTTATTGCAATTTGAATTTTCAGAAAGGCCCAAAATTTAAAGGTTTCAGAATAAAAATGGAATATCCGCTTTTAATTGATATGTCAATTCACCATTTTGACCTTTTAAGATATATTCTCGGAAAAGAACCTGTGAGTGTTTATGCTGAAAGTTTTAATCCCTGCTGGAGCTGGTTTTCTGGAGATGCCTGTCTGAACATAATTTTTGAATTTCAGGATAATATCAGAGTGAATTATTCTGGAAGTTGGGTGAGTAAAGGGAAAGAAACTCCATGGGATGGTGAATGGGAAATTTATGGAGAAAATGGTACAGTTATCTGGAATGAGAAGATAAAATTCATTTCGGAAGGAAAAGAGGAAGAGGTGGAGATGATAAGCATGGAGAGAGAGGAAAGGGATTATTCACTTTTGGAATTTTACAGAAGTATAAAGGAAGATAGAGAACCAGAAACTTCAGGGAGAGACAATATTAAGAGTCTTAAGATGGTCTTCAATTCTTTAAAAGCAATAAAAAGAGGGAGAAGAGTTTCTTTTATCTGAAAATAAAGGAGCAAGTAAACCTTTTTTCAAAATTATAAGAAGGGCAGAAACAACTCTTTTATCATACTTTTTCCCTTTTCCTTTCTCCATTTCTTTTATAACTTCTTCAACAGAATGAGCAGGTCTGTAAGGTCTGTGAGAGACCATTGCTTCAAATGTATCTGCCACTGCCAGAATTCTTGCTTCTAAAAGAATCTGTCCATCTTTCAATCCATATGGATACCCACTCCCATCTATCCTTTCATGGTGCTGAAGAACTATTTTTGCAACTGGTAAATTGAAAGGTATTGTTTTTAAAATCTCATATCCAATAACTGGATGTTTTTTAACAAGGTCAAATTCTTCTTCTGTCAATTTTCCTGGTTTTGTGAGAATTTCTGAAGGAACTCCTATTTTTCCAATATCATGAAGTCTTCCAGCTATTTCCAGTGCTCTCAATTTCCTTTCTTCCAGTCCCATCTCTTTTCCAATAAGACAGGAAATTTCAGCAACCCTCAATTGATGTCCTGCTGTATAAGGGTCTCTTGCTTCAATCGTTTTTCCAAATGCTTCTATTGTTGCCCTATATATTCTGTTCAATCTCTCATGGGCTTTTCTCCTTTCCTCTCTTGCTTTTACTTCCTCTGTTATGTCCATAAGAGTTCCAACAATTTTGGGTGCTTCTTCATGAATGAGGGATAAGAAAATCTTCAGGTAAATAACTTTTCTTTTCTTTCCTTTTAATCCTCTGAAGATGAATGATACTCCTTTTTTCTCTTCAACTTCTCTTAATTTCTCTCTTACCAACTCTCTATCTTCTGAAAATACAAAACTAAGCGGATTTTTTTTCATCAGGTTTTCTTTTTTGCATTCAAAAATTCTGGCAAGAGAATTATTCACATAAATAATTCTTTCATTTTCCATAACAAAAGTTCCTATAAGTGCTGTTTCTGTAATGGCAGAAAAAAGAGCGAGTTCCTCTCTCAGTTTTTTTTCCTTCTTCTTTTCTTGTGTAATATCTATAAAAAAAGCAATAAATTCTTCTCTGAAGGGAATTATTAGTAGAAGGAACACCTTTTTACCTATTTCAATTTCTAACCTTTCTGGCAGTTTCTTCTCTGAAATCTGGGGAAAAATTTCATAAATTTTTCTGTTTAGAAGTTCTTTTTTATTACATTTCAAAAGAGAGAGAAGAGAAGAATTAGCCTCACAGATTCTCAAATCTTTATTGAGAAATAAAACAGGTATGCCCATCTTTTCCATCCCCCCTTTC
>JAGHCG010000030.1 GCA_021160565.1 bacterium
ATTTCACCCTGATTTTCTTTATGTTCAAATTTTATTTTTTCCTTTTCATTATCAAAACATTTTACTCCAATATACAAAAATTTTTTGTCTCTTCCAAGACAGATTTCTGTTTTAAAATTAGATTCCGGGTATGTTTTCCCAAAGTCAGGGTTAGAGATAATTACATTTCTTTTGTAAAACTTATCTGTTTTATATCCTCTTTCCCAGAAAACTTCTGAAAATTTCCTGTCTGTAAAAACAGGGACTTCAATTTCCGGGCAGAAAACAGTTATTATTTCAGGAATTTTGCCTACCTTTTCCATTTTATCTCTCAACTCTTAAAACCAGACCATCACCCTTTTCAAGATAAACTTTAAATATTGATTTTCCCTTTTCTGTTTTAAACGGGACATTAACTTTATTTATAACATCATATATTCTTTTCGCTGAATACGGTAAAGAAATTTCAAAAATCCCGTTTTTATATGTATTTAAATTGGTTATGATAAAATATTTTTTGTTTTCATAATTCCACCTGTGGACTTCAATCAGTTGTTGTGTATCTGCTGTTTCATTTATCCCGAAAGATAAGAGTATATCTTTCAAAATTCTCTGGATTGTAAGGGATGATTGAGGGAAAGGAGTGGTGAGAAGCCCATCTTTTGTAATGCTGAGGTAAATTTTCCCGATGGGGAATGATGAAAGAATAATTCCACCAGTTCCATTTTTGGTTTTGATAATAACAGGATAACTTTCGGCTGATTCCATAATAACTTCTGCATTTTTATTCAAAATCTTCCACCCATACCATTTTCTAACACTGGAAAAATCAACAATTGCTTTCCCTTTATATTCAAAAAATCTCGGGTCTGGTATTTCCTGAGGAACAACACCACCTATTTTGAAAAAAGTAAAATTGTTATTTCCTCTGTTATCAAAATAAGCACCACTGCTATTTATAGCAAAAACCCATCCCCCATTTTTAATAAACTCATTGAGTTTTTCGTATGTTTTTTTCTCAAAGTACATTGAACCAGGAATTATAATGAGTTTTATATTTTCAGGAATATTTCCTTTCTGCACCTCTATTTCAGTTAAAACTTCTCTTTCAAAGTGTAAATTTCTGAGAAGAGCATTCATCCCTTCATATGATAAGAAAATCTGACTTGGTGAACTTAATTTTGTTATCTGGTGTTTTCTTGATGTATCTGACCACAGGAGAGCGACTTTTGCTTCAGACATACATTTCCCTTTTTTAACTGCGTCTGACCATTCTCCTGATTTCTTAATAAAATTTTCCAGTTCCCAGCAGACAATTCTTGGTGTTCCATCTGACTCAAGGAAAGAGTAATTTTCAAAGAAAGGAACATGTCCCCAGTACCAAGGGAAAAACTGAAATCCAATCTGTCCATTGCTTATACCGTGCCAGAGGTCTCTTCTCAACCAGACAGTATAAGTTAAATAATCTGTCTTGGTATATTTATGGAATGTATATTCACTGTTGTAAAATGGTTTTCTTCCAATTCTGTGAAACCAGTCGCCAGTATAAAGTCCGCTTTTCCAGTAGGAATGACTTCCATTTATATCACAGTACTGATTTAATATTGAAAAATTATTTCCCTTTGTTGCCTGAACATTCATTCCCATATACCTTGATAGAACAGGGATTTCAGGAAAATTTTTTTTTGCTATTTCATAAAGGTCTTTTGCATATCTATTGAAAATATTGTCTCTGAAATCTGTCCAGTCATCCCAGTAGGCGTGTTCTTTCTGTGTCTGCGGGATTTTTATGAGGATGGTTATTTCTGAAAAATCACTGTAAGTTGTTCCCCATATTTCATTAAGTTTGTCAATTGTTGTATATTTTTTTTCAAGGTATTTCCTGAAAAGTTCCATCCCCCTTTTTCCCCATCCGTGATTATATCTTATGTGCATTTCATTTGGCAGTTGGAACATTTTTATATATGGATAATTTTTATAAAATTCAATTAATTTTCTGATTATTGATATAACCTTCTCATATTCGTTTTCGTCATAAAGCCAGTTTTTTCGCACCTTTCCCTCTATGTTTTTTCTCGTTATTTCATTAAAAATCGCACACGGAATTCTTGATATTCCTCTGTGATGACCTCCAATGCCAATCCCGGAATAAAAATTAAGATGTAGTGTTTTATGAAAATAGTTTGAAAAAAATCCATAGTAGTAATCAGCAGGGGCAAGATTTATCCCAACTTCTTTCGCTATTTTAAGATTATTGAAATAAAGGTCAAAATCAGGATATCCTGCCTGTATACTGAAATAAAAAGTTGTTGGTGTAGAGATGTTTTCACTTTTGAGCAATTTCTCTGAAAATGTTTCAATCGTTTTCTGAAATCTTTCAATTTCTTCTTCAAATTTTTTTATATCTACAATAGAACTTTCTTTGTTAAGTATTTCTTTTTTCTTTTCCATTGCATCATGCATATCTTTTTCAATTTTCTTCTTTATTTCATCCCATTTTTTTATTTTTTCAATTTCTCCTCTGTATAAAGAAATCTGCTGGGTTTTTGTTGCTGAACGGATAAAGTTGATGTATTTTCTTTCAAGATTCACAAAAGAATTTTTCAATTTAATTTTCTCCTGGTAATATTCTTTATCCTTTTCTCCAGGAAGTTTCTGAAAACATACATTGACAAGAAATAGAAGAATTTTATCTCCATCAGGTCTGCTGAAAACAGGAAGAATTTTTTTATCAGCCCAGGTTCTTGTAAAATGGATTATGAAAGTGGAGTTGTTAAATCTTTTGCAGTGATGTCTTATTATCCAGATAGGTGAGATTATTTTATCTTTTCCGTGAGTATCTTTTATTTTTGCTTCATAAACAGGAATTATTATCTCATCCTTAAATCCATTTCCAGCAAGCATTGAATCGGCAAGCCGCACTGAGTAAGAATTCCAGTATGGTTGAGGATTTAATGAGGTGGGCAGTTGGGAAGCAGTGTCTTTAAGTTGAGGATTTAAAGTTAAAACATTTTCATTTCTACCATGTCTTTCAAATGTAATATCAAAGGTCGGGAATACCTGTAATCTTTTCCATGAATCTTTGTAAAAATAATTTTTTTCTAAAAGGTTTTTAAATTCTTCCTGTGTTAAATACTTTTTTGTTTCAGGATTATACGGGGAAAGGAATCCTCCCCCACCACTAAAAATCACATTTCCACCTTCTTTCATAAAAGAAGCAAGGTTTGTAACAAAAGAATTGTTTTTAATGTCAAAAGGAACTTTACTCCCCCCATATGGGAAAATAACAATGTCAAAATTTTTCCTGTTAAAAATGTTTTTATCAAGCAGTTGCTGGACTGTTATATACTTTGTTTCATATTCAGGAGTGGATAAAACTTTTTTATACCAGGAAGCAGGCATTTCCATAAAAAAACTGTCTTGTGAATAACCTTCTGTGTTTTCTATTGAACTGTCATAAAAAATCCCTATTTTTACAACATGTGAGAATAAGCCATTTGAAAAAGAAAGAAGTGGATAAAAAAGAATTAAAAAAATTAATTTTTTCATTTTTCCTCCTGTTTTAACATTTCCTGTTTGTTCCCCTCGCAGGGATAGGGAGTTTACCTTTCGCTTTTATTTTCCCTTTTAAAAAATCAAGAACAACTTCATATGTAAAACCATCTTCATAGGCAAAAACAGCAAGTTTATAATTTAAAGG
>JAGHCG010000202.1 GCA_021160565.1 bacterium
AACCTATACTAAAAATCACTTTGGAAAATCTTGAACCAGAAACTGTTAGAATGACTTCTATTACTCAAATACCTGCATTTATTTATGCTGTGAGTGGAAGAAAAACACAACTTCTTCTTTCTGATAACCTTGATTGTTCTCTCAAGGGTCAAATAGATGAAAAACGAAAAGTTATCAATCTCAAAATTGATGCCACTCAACCCATCACAGTTATTGTTTATACTCCTTTCAAAGGGAGACCTAATGTTGAAAGTGTTGAAAAAGGTCAATTGAATTATAGTATGGAAACCATAAGTGGCATAGAATTTATAAAATTTGATATAGAAAAAGGTAATTGGAATGTTAAGATTATTTATTAAAGAAAAATAGGATGAATATTCAGAAAAGAAGGGAACGTTTGTAAATTCTGATTTATTTTAATATTATTCCTTCTCAACCGTATTCGGTCTTTTCTCTTTCTTCTATTATAAACTTACTCCATTCTCTGGAGAAAAATAGTTCTAAATGTTTTCTTTGCCATATATTCTTCCCCATTCTTTCTCTCCCTGGAGACTATGTATTAACCCAAAAGAGAAAAGGTTGTTGACAGAAAGAGATAATTAAATTATTTTAAAGGTAGGAAAAACAAAAAGAGGAGGGATTATGGAAATTAAGGTTGGATTTATTGGATGCGGAGGAATTGCAAATGCTCATATGATGCGACTTTCTCAGATAGAAGGTGTTGTTTTTGCTGGAATGTGTGATATAGTTGAAGAAAAGGCGAGAGAAGCAGCAGAAAAATATGGTGGAAATGTTTATACAGATTACAGAGAAATGCTTGAAAAGGAAAAAATAGATTGCTGTTTTATATGTGTTCCACCATTTTGTCATGAAGGACAGGAATTACTCTGTATAGAAAAAAACATTCCTTTTTTTGTTGAAAAACCAGTTCATCTTGACCTTCAGAAAGCAGAGGAGATAGCCGAGAAAGTGAAGGAGAAAAACTTGATAACTTCAGTTGGATATGTCTTAAGATATTTTGATGTTGTGGATAAATTGAAAGAGATACTGAAAAATGAGCAACCCGCAATAATCAGAGGGAGATATTATGGTCAGGTGCCAGGGGAAGGGAAAGGATGGTATTCAAAAAAGGGAAAGTCAGGGGGACAACTTGTAGAACAGGCAACTCACATTGTTGATATGATGAGATACCTTGTTGGAGAAATAGAGGAAATTTATGGATATAAGTTTGAAGGGATAAACAGGGAAATTTATGAAGGTTATAATGTTGAAGATGCCTCAACCCTTGTAATGAAGTTTGAAAATGGAATAATTGGAAATCTTACCTGTACATGGCTCTGGAAAGGATATGAAAGTGAAGTGGAAATTGTTGGGAAAAAAATTATGATAAATTACAGAATAAATCAGGTTGTGGTGGATAGAATTTGCCGGAAAGAGACATATATTTCTGAAGTTGACCCTATGCTGGAAGAGGACAGAAGTTTTATAAAGGCAGTTTATGAAAATAATCCAAAATTGATAAAATCCGATTACTGTGATGGAGTAAAAACTTTAAGAGTGACTTTGAAGGCTCATGAATGTTTTGAAAAAGGAGTGGTGGTGAAACTGAAATGATTATAATTTTTTTAATTATCGGATATCTTGTTGGAAGTATTTCCTTTGCCTATCTTTTCACATATTTCCTTACAGGGAAAGATATAAGAGAAATAGGAACAAAAAATCCAGGTGCTGCCAATGTAGCAAGAAATGTTGGAAAAATCTGGGGGTTACTTGTCTGGCTGGGAGATACAATTAAAGGAATAATTCCAATGGTTATTGCAAAAAATTGTGGGATAGAAAACATTATCTTACTTACCCTTATTGGGTGTTCAGCAATTCTCGGCCATTGTTATTCAATTTTCCTCAAATTTAAAGGTGGAAAGGGAGCGGCAACAAGTGGTGGAGTTATTCTTTATCTTATGCCTTTTCTTTTTCCTCTTGTTATAATCCTGTGGTTTATTTCTCAGAAAATAAATCCAAGGTCTCCAAAAGTTCTAATTTCCTGTGTTTTCATTTATTTTATCTTTCTCTTCATTGTTTACCATGAAAAATTTTTCCCATTTTTCATTTCCACTCTTTTGCTTATCCTCACAGGTGCTTTGGTAAATAAAGATGTTTTGAAAGAGATAAGGAGTAAAAAATGATTATGTGGAAAAGAAAACTTTACAGAATAGGGATAGGTTTGATATTTCCTTTAACTTACATTTTTACAAAAACAGTATTTTTGCCACTCTTAATTACAACTTTTTTTCTCACTTTACTTGGAGCACTTGAATATGAAAGATGGAAAAATCCAAATGTATGGAAATGGTTACTTGAAAGAGCAGGGGGGGTCTTCAAAACTCATCCGGGAAAATTAACAGGTGATACCTGTTTTATATTATCTGTCTTACTTTTGCTCCTTTTTTTTCCAAAAGAAATTGCTATTGCTTCTCTTTTTTTCCTTATTTTTGGTGATGCAGGAAGTGGAATTATTGGAAGTAAATTTGGGAAAATAACAGTTTTCCCTGGAAAGACAATAGAAGGTTTTATTGGCGGGTTTATTTTCAATCTTATAGTTTCCTTTTTCCTCCTTACTTTTTTAAACCTTCAATTTTATATTTTACTTTCAGGGGTCCTCATTTCTTCAATTTTTGAGATTTTACCTCTTAAAATAGATGATAATCTTACTGTTGGTCTTTCTTCCGGAATACTGATGTGGATTTTGAAACTTACAGGATAAAAATATGAAAATTGGTCTTGCCCTTGGAAGTGGTGGAGCGAGAAGTTTCTGTCAGGTTGGAGTAATTAAAGTTCTTGAAAGAGAAGGAATAAATTTTGATATTATCACAGGTTCAAGTATGGGAGCGGTTGTTGGAAGTATTTATTCAGTGACAAAAAACTCAAAAGTTCTTGAGGAAGGTATAATTGAATTTGCCTCTCAACCGGTGGTAAAAAAAATTGAAAGGACATTTACAAGACACAGAAAAAGAAATTTTTTTAAAAGAGCGATTGATGGATTTAAGGATTTAATGCTTCTTCTGAATGATAGTTTCAGAAAAGGTTTAATCCCTTCTTCAAAAATTTTATCAGGTCTTTATGAGTATTTTAAAAAAGATTTTATTTTTGAAGAATCACAAATCACACTTGGAGTGGTGGCAGTGGAGTATTATTCAGGGAAAATTACAATATTTAACAGAGGGAAAATAATTCCTGCTGTAGTGGCTTCATGTGCTATACCTGGATTTATAACACCTGTTGAAATCAATAATAAAAAATATTTTGATGGTGGAGTGGGAACAAGTGTTCCTGTTATTCCAAATTATTTACTGGGAGCAGATGTAATAATCGGAATTGAAAATGAACCATTTCTTTCTTCCGAAGAACCAATGAATACTTTTGAAATACTTGTTCAGGCAGAAAAAATAAAAAACAGATATTCCACTGCTCTTGAGAAAAGTCTTGCTGATTTTATTATAAAAGT
>JAGHCG010000116.1 GCA_021160565.1 bacterium
GATACAAAGTCTTCTATTTCATCAATAAATTTAATCCTTTCAAGAATTTCATAAAAGTCATTTCGGTTACCGTATTTTTTTTTCATATGCTTTTATCAACTCCTTATATTTATCAGGATCTGTTATAAAAGTAGAATCAACTACGTGTAAGAGAATATAACGGTTTGTTTCTGTTCTTAATTCATTATCTTTATCGGGGGTCACAAAAACTAACTTTATCTCTGTCATATCTCTTGTCTTTTCAAGTTCTCTTTTCCAAAATGCGGTTTCTGTTAGCCTTTCTCGTAGACTTGTTTTACATGATAAAATGGCTATTACTGAGTTGGTTTCTTTCTCAATTATGAGAATATCTACATCAGGAAAAATATCGCACCAGTTCCTGATAACTATCTGATCTGTATGTGAGATTAAAGCATCATCACCCATTATGAGTGTAATATTATTTTTCAATATTTCATTATTCTCTATAAGATTTTGTATATATTGAAAAACAGCATATTCATATAATGACCCCTTACAACTCTTCCATGCTTGATCCCGACTCCTTTGATTCGAATAGTATCTTATAAGGATATTCCGGAGAGTTTTTTCGGCTAATGAATCAAAATTTTTAAGTGCTTCTAAGAAATTTCCTTGGAATTTGGTCATTACTATACTATCGTAACCTTGTTTTAATGCTTCCAAAACTTCTTTTTTACATTTAAATCCTCGCCTCATTTTAATCATCCCATAACCTTTTCTGATTTATGTCAGCTTCCTTTATCAATCTATGTTTGGCTACTTCACAATAATTTTCGTCTATCTCCACTCCTATCCCTTTTCTATTCAACAAAGCACAGGCAATTAAAGTACTTCCACTCCCTAAAAATGGGTCTAAAACAGTATCCCCAACAAAACTAAAAAGTTTGATGCATCTTCTTGGAAGTTCTACAGGGAAAGGAGCAGGATGTCCCACTTTTTTCTTACTCTCACCAGGAAATGTCCACAACCCATTAGTCCATTCCATAAATTCTTTCCTTGTTATATCACTTTTTTCGTTCTTTATTTTCTGCCATCTTTCTTTGTAGAAGATGGCAATAACTTCTACAGGAGCAATTACATAGGGGGCTTTTGCACTAAGCCAGGAGCCCCAGGCCGTTCTTCTGGATATATTTCCTTCATTCCATATTATAGTTGAAAAATACTTCCACCCAACTCTTTTAGCAATATTGAGTATATCAGCATAAACACTTTGAAATCCTGCTCCCTTTCTTCCTTTACTTTTATCTAAGGGGATATTAAGACACATTCTTCCGTCACACTTCATCAATAAGTATGCTTTCTTCAGCCATCTCTCAGTAAATTCAAGATATTTTTCATAAGGAATATCATCTTGAAATGAATTATAATGAATATCCACGTTATATGGAGGAGAAGTTACAATCAAATCAATAGAGTTTTCTTTAATTAAACTTGTTGTTAAGAAATCATCATGAATTATCTTAATATTTTCTTCTTTTGTTTCAAAAAACACTTTTCCCCTGTTAGTTTTTACTAGTTCTGTGTGATTTGTGTTTGCCACCATCTTTATGTTTCCTCCTTCTGTTTCATTCATATCCAAACTCTCTGAATATATCACCCAATGGAAAACTGCTCTGTTTTATTCCTTTGTTCATATTTCATTTCCATCCAAAAAATTATCATGTGGTTCTTCAAGACATCTTCTGGATAAAGGATTATCTTCCATTTATAAAGTTAACTCCTTTTGTGTTTCCTGATGTTTGGTAATGTCTACTATCATAATATAGTAAATGAGGGGAAAAGTCAAAGTCACGCTATTTTCAAAGTCCTTTTTCGAACTCTCTAAATCCGGTTTGAAATTATGTCTTGACAGGGGAGAAAAGGGAGGTATAATGATAATGAAAATCATTCTCAATTAGGAGTGAAAAATGAGATACGCAAAGCCTTGGTGGTACAAAAGGATGATTGAAGAAGGGATAAAATTCACACTCCAGAGGAAACTCATCCTTGATGTTTTAAATAGAACGAAGAAGCATCTGAGTGCTGAGGAAATATATTTCATAGTGAGAAAATTTTATCCCAACATTGGATTTGCGACAGTTTACAGAACTCTTGACCTTCTTACAAAAATAGGGATAGTGATTAAACTTAATTTTGGAGATGGAAGAATGAGGTATGAACTTGCTGAAAAAGAAAATGCTTCTCATATCCATCTTATATGTAAAAACTGTGGAAAAGTTTTTGAAGATGGTGGAGATGAAAATGAGAAAATTAAGGAAATAGAAAAAAATATTTCATCCAGATACAATTTTAAAGTGGAAAATTTGAAAATCTTTTTTATGGGAAAATGCGAAAACTGTCAGAAAGGAGGTGATTGAAAATGCCATGGGGAGATGGAACAGGACCACTCGGACTTGGCCCAATGACAGGTAGGGCTGCAGGATACTGTGCAGGATTTCCAGTGCCTGGATATATGAATCCATGGGGATTGAGAGGATTTGGCTTTGGATTTGGCAGGGGATTTGGTAGAGGATGGGGAAGAGGATGGTGGTGGAGATTTTACGGATATCCTTTTCCTTATCTTTATACTCCATGGATGAATCCTTACTTAAATCCATATTTCAGGTTTAATCCTAATTTCAGATACTGGTAGGTGAAGGAAAGGAGGTGATAAAATGCCAAGAGGATTTGGAAGATTTTGGTGGTGGTTGATGTTTGGAAATCCTCTCTGGTATGGATGGGGATTTAGAATGTATCCTCCTTTCTATCTATCACCCTGGTATTTTAATCCATGGTTTTGGATGCCCATTTCAAAGAGCGAGTATTTAAGTTATCTGAAAGAAGAAGAGAGAATTTTGAATGAACAGTTAAAAATAATAAAAGAAGAAATTGCAGAAATTGAAAAACAATCATGAAAGGAGGTGATGAAAAATGAGAAATAGATACAGATGGATGTTTTACATGACAGGATTGCCTGGGTGGATGAGGTTTGGTTTTTCTCCTGGATGGATTGGAAGAAGCCCATATGGAATTCCACCAGGAGCATATTATCTTATGACAGGAAACTGGCCTTTACCTTTTGGAAACTATTTTATGAATGTTCCTTTTGCTGACCCGTGGGGAGTGTGGCAACTCTCTCCGGAAGAGGAAATTGAGGTTTTGAAGGGACAGGCAGAAGTACTTGAAGACCAGCTTGATGGAATAAGAAAAAGAATAGAAGAACTTGAAAAACAGAAATAATTGGGAGGAAAAATGAAAGTATGTATAACTTCAGAGGGACCGGATTTAGAAAGTCAGGTTGACCCAAGATTTGGTAGATGTGCATACTTTGTTTTTTACGACCTTGATGCAGATAATTTTGAAATAATTGAAAATCCAAATGTTTCAGGAATAAGTGGTGTTGGAATTCAGAATGCTCAACTTATGGCAGAGAAAGGTGTTGAAGTAGTAATTACAGGAAATCTTGGACCGAATGCAGCAAGTGTTTTACAGCAGGCAGGAATTAGAGTAATCACAGGAGTAAGTGGAAAGGTAAAGGATGTAATTGATAGGATTAAAAGAGAAGGTATTTCTTTTTCAGGAATGCCTCCTCAATCCAATGTACCGCCTCATTTTGGAATGGGATTTGGACCTGGAATGGGAAGAGGTATGGGAATGGGAAGAGGTAGAGGAATGGGAATGAGAAGGAATATGCCTTTTGTACCGCCACCTCCGCCGCCTTTTTCTCAGCAAGTTCCAGGAGTTCAACCACCACAGGTTTCTCCCATGGATAAACAGCAGGAAATTCAGTTTTTAAAGCAGCAGGCGGAATTTTTAAAGAGACAGATTGAAGAGATAAATAAAAGAATAAAAAAAATTGAAAGAGGAGAAAGTTTAATTCCTGAAATTGATAAAACAAAATGTGTGGGATGTGGAATATGTGTAAATGTTTGTCCGGTAAACGCTATTCAACTGGTAAGCAATAAAGCAGAAATAGATAAGAGCAAATGTAATGGATGTGGTGTATGTGTGTTTAACTGTCCTCAAGGAGCCATTTCTCTGTAAAGAGGAGGAGGAAAATGCCATGGGGAGATGGAACAGGACCACCAGGACCAAGAGGTAGAGGAATGGGAAGAGGAAGAATGGGAGGAAGGGGTCTTGGTCCAGGAGGATATTGTATATGTCCTTCCTGTGGAACAAGAATTCCTCATAAGCCCGGTGTTCCTTGCTATACTCTCACCTGTCCCAAATGCGGGACAAGAATGGTGAGAGAGTAATTTACTTTTTCTTCTTCTGGTGTAAAATAGGGAAAGGGATTCTTATTTTAAAAGGATGGGAGAATGGGTAAAATTTATTTTCCGCAATTTAAGAGAGGGAAAGAAGGAATAGATATTCATCCTGGGCTTACAATTCTTGATTATGCTCAGAAGCTGGGAATAAAGGTAAATGCGGAATGTGGTGGAATTGGGAAATGTGGTAAGTGCATTGTGAGAATTGAGAAAGGAAAGAAAAATTTGAATTCGCAGACACTCCTTGAAAAAAATTTTGAATTGAAGGAAGGAGAAAGACTCGCCTGTCAGGCACGAATTATAAAAGATGAAGAGGATGTAGTTGTATATGTGAAAAATTTTGGAGAATATACAATTTTGAAATATGGAATGGAAAGAGAAATACCTATATCTCCTGTTTTTTACCATAAGGAAGGAAAGATATATAAAAATGGGGAAGAGATAGGGAGGTATGAAGGGAAAATTTATGGACTGGCGATAGATGTGGGAACAACAACAGTTGTATTTGACCTTATTGACCTTGAAACAGGGAATGTCCTTGCAACCATAGCAAAGACAAATCCTCAAATTTCTTTTGGAAATGATGTAATTTCAAGGATTGAGTATACTTTTGTGGATAAAAAAAATCATAAATATCTCTCTGATAAAGAAAGAGAAAAACGAACAAAACAACTTCAGAAAGTTATAATTGACCTTATAAATCAATCCATTAAAGAACTTTCAGAAAAATCAGGTGAGGATATTTCAAAGTATATATATGAAGCAGTAGTGGTTGGAAATTCAACAATGAGAAATCTTTTTTTCGGTGTTGATGTTTCTACCCTCGGTAAAATTCCTTTTGAACCACTCCATAAAGAAGCAATTATAGTAAAACCTGATGAAATAGGACTTGAGATAAATAAAAAAGGGCAGGTTTATGGAGCACCTCTTATTGGTGGACATGTGGGAGCAGATATTCTTGCGGATATTCTTGCATCTGAAATTTACAATAGTGAAAAAGTATCCATGATTGTTGATATAGGAACAAATGGAGAGGTTGTGATTGGAAATAAAGAAAGAATTGTCTCCACATCTGCTGCTGCTGGAGGTGCTTTTGAAGGTGCAAGCGTAAGTTCAGGGATAGGGGGGATTAAAGGTGCAATAAGTAAAATAGAAATAATTGATGGAAGAGTTGTTTATTCAACCATAGGAAATGCGTTTCCGATTGGAATATGTGGTTCTGGACTTATTGATTTGCTTGCAGAACTTTTAACTCATGGAATAATGGATGAGAAAGCAAAAATAAAAGAGGACTTTTATATCACTGCAGAAATAAAAATAACACAGCAGGATATTTATCAACTTATAACTTCAAAAGCAGCAATAAAAACAGCAGAGGAGATTCTTATGAAGTACTATCCTGTTGAGCCAGATGCTCTTGAAAAAATTTTTCTTTCAGGGGGATTTGGAAATTTTATAAATGTTAAAAATGCCATGAAAATAGGTCTTATACCAGAAGTAGATGAGGGAAAGGTTATAAAGA
>JAGHCG010000013.1 GCA_021160565.1 bacterium
ATCAATTTCAACAAAAAGGTATGGTGGCAGTTTTTTCAATCTTTCACTTATTTCAGCCATTCACTTCCTCCTTTATTAAATCTTCCATTCCATAAAATCCCTTTTCTTTACAACTGAGATAAATTGCTGCTTTTATTGCACCGGATGCAAATGCTTCTCTATTATGACATTTATGAGAGATTTCAATAACTTCCCCTGTTGCTCCATAATATACTGTATGATATCCAACAATATCCCCTATCCTTATTGCATGAATACCTATCTCTTCAGGATTCCTTGGTCCTGTTATACCTTCTCTTCCATATTTCAAAACTTTATTTTTATCTCTACCAAGCACTTCACATATTATCTCTGCAATCTTTTTGGCTGTTCCACTTGGAGCATCTTTTTTAAAATGATGATGAACTTCTGTAATCTCAATTTCGTATCCCTTAAGCAGTTTTGTTGCATACTTTACAATTTCAAAAAACATATTTACTCCAAAACTCATATTTGGAGCAAGGAAAACAGGTACTTTCTGAGATATTTTTTTAATCTGTTCAATCTGTTTTTCAGAAAAACCTGTTGTGCCAATAACAATTTTAGAGTTTTTCTTCTCAACTATTTTGATAAATTCCATTGTTGCGGAAGGAACTGTAAAATCAATCACAACTTCATCTCCATCAATTATTCCTTCCAGATTATCAGAAACCTTTACACCATAAGTTTCTTTTCCAATTAAAGGATGGGATTTTGATTCCACGGCTCCTTTGATATTTAAATTTTCATTTTCAGAAGCAAGTTTTAAAATTAAAGACCCCATTTTCCCGCCAGCTCCACATACAACAATATTTACTTTTTTCATTTTTTCTCTTCCTTTTCTCTTTTTATTTTTCCACCGAGTTTTTGTAATTTTTCTTCAAACCTTTCATATCCTCTGTCAAGATGATAGATTCTTGAAACTTCTGTAATTCCTTCTGCTGCAAGTCCACCAAGAACAAGTGCTGCACTTGCTCTCAAATCAGAAGCCATTACTTTAGCGCCATAAAGTTTCCTTACACCTTTAACAATTGCTTTTGAACCGTCAAGAGTTATATTGGCACCAAGACGATTTAATTCTCCAACATGAATAAATCTTTCAGGAAAAACTTTCTCTGTTATTACACTTATCCCATCTGCAAGAGTTAAAAACGCCATCATTTGAGCCTGAAGGTCTGTTGGAAATCCAGGATATGGTAATGTAACAATATCAACAGCATTCCATTTAGATTTTGGTTTCGTTTCAATGTAATCCTCTCCCACTTCAACATTAAGTCCTGCTTCTTCAAGTTTATCAATTAGAGAAAGGAGATGGAAAGGAATAATATTTTTAACTTTTATCTTGCTTTTTGTTATATAGCCACACAATATGTAAGTTCCTGCTTCAATTCTATCTGGAATTATTGTATATTCAACACTTTTAAGTTTTTTCACTCCCTCAATTCTTATAAGGTGTGAACCTTCTCCATAAATCTTTGCTCCCATCTTCTTCAAAAATCTGGCAAGGTCAACAATTTCAGGTTCACATGCAGCAAATTCAATAATGGTTTCTCCTTTTGCTAAGGTTGCAGCAGTCAGAACATTGGCAGTGGCAAGAACACTGGAACCGAAATTTCCACCAAGAAAGATTCTATTTCCCTTCAATCTTTTTGTCTTTCCAACAATATAACCTTCCTCATTTATAATTTCCACACCAAGTTTTTTAAGTCCTTTTATATGAAGGTCAATCGGCCTTGGTCCTATAACACACCCACCTGGCATGGAAAACCTTGCCTGTCCATACTTTGCAAGAAGAGGTCCAAGAAGACAGATAGAACCTCTCATAGTGCTGACGAATTCATAAGGAGCAGTGTATTTGAAAATTCCTGAAGGGTCTATTTCCATTGTATTTTTTTCAATTTTAACTTTTGCTCCCATATAAGTAAGAATTCTACTGATTGTGTGTATATCTTTAACTTCAGGAATATTGTAAAGGACTGTTTTCCCCTCTCCCAGAATACTTGCACATATTATTGGGAGAGCAGCATTTTTTGCTCCTGAAATTTCCACAGTTCCCTCAAGTTTTGCAGGACCTTCAATTACAAATTTCTCCATCTTAAACCTCCAATCAATTTTACCACTTCTTTCTCAAAATTGCCACTCTCTTTATTCCATTAAAATCCTTTATAATTTTTAAACATTCCAGATTATATTTCCCTGCATCAAGTTTTTCTATAATTTCACCTTGATTATACCCTATTTCAAGAAAAAGATATCCATTATTATAGAGAAATTCTGAAGAATTTGAAATTATTTTTATAAGTTTCTCCATTCCGTTTTCTCCACCATTAACTGCTTCTCTTGGTTCTTTTTTAACTTCTTCTGGTAAAAGGGGAATTTCATCTGAGGGAATATATGGTGGATTGCTCACAATTATATGGAATTTTCTCTTTTTTTCTGGAAATAAATCTCCTTTAACAAACTCAATTTTACTTTTTACTCTATGATATCTTGCATTTTTTTTAGCAACAGTCAGGGCTTTTTCAGAAATGTCAATTCCCACAACTTTGCAATTTTTTATTTCTTTTGCCAGAGTAATTCCAATGTTTCCACAGCCAGTTCCAATATCGAGAATTTTTATTTTCTGAGGATAAAATTTCTCTTTCCAGATTTTTAGAACATTTTCAACAAGAATTTCCGTTTCTGGTCTGGGAATGAAAACACCTTTTTCTATAAAAAAATCATGTCCATAAAAATTCACTTTTCCTGTAATATAC
>JAGHCG010000130.1 GCA_021160565.1 bacterium
ACTTTACAGTATATCTTCCCGGTTTCACAGTAAATTTATAACCTGAAATATTGTATGCTTCCGTCTCATAAAGTATTTTATCTTTCACATTTTTAATCCCTGTAATTGGTCTTGTAACTGTCATATAACTTCCATAATAACCATACTCTCCTGGTTCATATTTTCTATCAGGAAAAAATAAAGTTCCTGAAGCAGACATATAAAAATTGCTACTTCCGCAATTAACCGCATAAGTTGAATTTGAAATCATCTCCGCCATTCTTCTCAGATACCCTTTCTTTGATAACTCCACCATTTGGGGTAATTTTCTCATCATTTTTGAAAAGATTAATCTGTGAGCCTCCTGAAATTGATTTTGTTCAATTGCTTCCCTTATTCTTTCAAGACGATTTTTATATTTATCTGTGTTTGCTCCATTTTTCTTTAGTATCTCTATTTCTTTTCGCAATTCCTGAAATCTGGCAATATACCATTTTTTTGTCTCCAAATCAGTTTCTATTTTTCCTTCTATTTCGGTTAACCTTCTGTTTTTAATAAGAAAAGACCTTAATTGAAAAGGTTTTAACTTAATTTCAAAAGTATCTCCCTCAATCTTTATCATTTTCCCGGTAGAAAGGTCTAAAATTTCTGCTTTTTTCATATTTTTAATGATTACTTTCAGGGGTTTCCATATTAGGTTGACTGTATAAAAATAAGTTCCATTATCTGTTTTCAAATATCTTCCACAAACAGGGTCGTTCAATCCTTTAATATCCTTAAAATTTCCAGATGGTAAAGCCCTGAATGCCTTTACCCATTCCCTTGTTTCTTTTTCTCTTCCCCAACTTCCAGGTGGCTGTGCTCCTATCAAAATCTGAGAGGTGTCCTGAGAAGCGAGAGATACTGTTAAATCCTGTAAGAAATATCTTCCCCATGGTTTGGGGTCAGCATTTTGAAAATATGTTTTGTATTTGTCTGGCTTTAACGATTTAAGAAAACTTTCAAAATACACCGGATATATTTCTGTACTGCTATTTTTTCCTTTACTAAATACTCCAAATTTTCTTATATTCCAGTTTAACTCATTAAACAAATTCTCCACATTTCCATGCCAGTGTTTCAGCCATCTGTAAGAGGTGTTAAATCTCATCGGAGCAATCACAACATTTTTCAATCTCTTTATTTTCTCTATATCAATTGAGTAATTCTCGTAAAGTCCTTTTTTGAAATCCACATTTTCACATGTTTCGTTATACAGAATTTCAACAGGAGCCCAGTATCCCCGAAGTGAAAGATAAAGTTTTTTGTCTTTCCTTTTTAATATTTCACTTAATTCTTTTACGAATTCATATGTCTTCTTTGTTCTCCATTCAAGCCATTCTTTTTTCTTTTTTTCTATTAAAAATGTATATCTTCTGTAAAACCTATCAGGTTTCCCCTTCTCACCAGGAACTTTTATTCCTGTTTCTTTCTCAAATAAACCAACTGTATAATCTCCATATCCCAGATTTATATTGGGAAAGAAAACAGAATTCCTTTCACTATTCCACAGGTCAATTCCATCAAAAGCAGGATGCGAGCCAAACCTTTCAACAATTTCGGAAATTAATTTTAAAAATTGTTCTTTAACTTTCGGATTGAAAATATTGGTTCCAAACCCAGGATTTCTTTTGTTATAAACAGGTTCTCCATTTTTATTCGTATAGAAATATCCTTCTTTTATTCTTTCTTCAATTGATTTATCATACTCTGGTGGTGAAGGGATAGTGAAAAGATGTATTCCCATTATAAATTTCTTATCTCTTTTCTCAAACATATCAAGCATCAGATTTATCCAGCCAGTAGTTCTCAATCCATTTCCAATTTTATTAACCGGGGGCTGGTCAAGATAAGACCACCAGTATCTTAAAACAGGATAAGAAATAACATTCTGCCCTGTATAATCCATATAATCAAGAAATGTTTCCAGTAAGGATATTGGTCTTCCAAATTTTAAATCGTTTTTTTGTTTCTGGCTTATAAGAAGTTCAAAACTCTGGTCTTCATCAAGATGTCCAAAATTCCTGAATTGACTTTTCCCTTCCTGATTTATCTTCAATTTCGGCAATCTTCCTTCTATTTTATATATCTTTATTGATGAAACTGCTGCTGGCATTCCTATTATCAATGTTCTTGCTTCGAAAAGATATTCGTCTGTCTCAGGATAAAATAAATACCTGCTTACTACCATTTTATTTGTATTCGGATATTCTCCACCACACTGAATCCCTCCACCTAATCTATCTCTCAACCATTCTCTCTTTCTTTTTGCTATCATATAAAATCCCATAGACCTTTCTTTATCATCTGGCCAGATAATTTCCAAAAGAACAGGGCAACCACTCCCTTCTGGGATTTTTACCTCATATCCAAATCTATCCCATTTACCTGAACCTCCTTCCCTGTATCTACCAATTTCTTCCACTTCCTTCACTTCTGTTTTACAACTTGAAACAAATCCATTGTTTTCTTTTGTACAATCTATATCT
>JAGHCG010000100.1 GCA_021160565.1 bacterium
AATAAATAAAGAAAAAGTTGCTGAAAAGATAATAAAATGGATAGAAAATGAAGTACACTGATTGTTGAAATAATAACTCCAAGAACTTTAAGAAAACTGCCAAGATAAGTAAAAGAAGATATTTTCTCTTCCAACAATAACTTCTGCTGGTAAAAGAGCGATAAATTGTAAAATGTCAGCAACGATTGTTTTAATTTTATTTATTGCATAAAACCAGTTCTTACTGGAACAATTCCGAGATAAATTCCGATTATAATTCCCACTTTACCGGGAGAAAAAGGCAACCTGAGGATTATGAGGAAAAGTAAGAGAAAAAAATTGTCCCGAAGATTGAAGCCCAGAAAGTTGATAAAATTACTCCATATTTTTTTATCAATCCACACTTTTTACCCCATACACTGTAAAAAGCCTATGAAATAGCAGCAAAGCAAGAATCTCCGTAAAGAAATAGTTTGAATTCATAAGAATACTTGAGGAAGTTGAGGTTGTGAATTTGAGAGAGTAAAAAATAAAGATATTTATCCCAGAAATTCCCACCAGTTTCAGAATAGAAAAAAATCTTCTTTTTTAATTCTGAACTTTATTCTTTGAAAAAGGAGGTAAATAAAAAGAAAAATTGAGGCAGAGAAAAATCTGATGAAGGAAAGCAAAATTGGATGACAACCTTTCTTCACAGCAAACTGTCCAAAAACAAAAACTGTTCCCCATGTTATTGCACTTACAATTCCTGCTAAAATTCCTCTCATTTTCCAGATTATAAACCAAATTCTTTTTCAGGGTGGAAAATAAAATTTTTGAAAACCATTTTAAAAAATTCTACAATTTCCTCTACAAAAAGAAGAGAAATAGAAAATGGACTCTACTTTAAAATTCTCAAGTAAGAATTTTCAGAGGAGAGGATTTACTCTGATAGAATTGCTTGTGGTGATAGCCATTATAGCCATTCTTGCAGGTATTCTTTTACCAGCACTCAGTAAAGCAAGAGAGAAAGCAAGGCAGGCTAACTGTATGAATAATCTTAAACAGATATATCTTGCTCTTGAAATATATGCGAACGATTATGAGAATTTTTATCCTTTATGTAATGGGACATGTCTCTGGGAAGTAGGAAATCTTGACCCACCGAACCTCGGTTATCCTGGGTGGTGTGAACAGTTGTATCCATACATAAAAAACAAAAAGGTTTATAAGTGTCCTTCTTACCCTTTGAAAGAGGAGCAGTACACTTATTTTTTGAGTGCAAGAGCGGCGTATATAGATGCGGGAAATAATAGAGCAGCAGTAAATAGAAAAAAGATAAGATATCCCTCTGCATTTGTTCTTGGTGGTGATAATGCCTGGAAGAATTTTACTCTTAATGACTGCGATAAAGATGATTACAGCCAGAGTTGTATTGTGTGGGTTAAAGATGCAAACCATTTCGGAGGATATCACCTTTCTGGGTTAAACATTCTTTTTGGAGATGCACATGTTGGGTGGTTTACTGATTATCAACCGGATAAAATGACTTTCAGATATTATGAATATTCTGACTGGTAAAAGGAGGGGGAAATGGGGATAAGTGTGGGAATAGTGGGACTTGGTCAATTTGGTTCTGCTTTTGTTCCTTTATTTAAAGCTCATCCTCTTGTTGACAGAATTGCTCTTTGTGATATGGAACCTGATAGAGTGAAAAGATTTGCAGAAGACCCTTTTATAAAGGAAAAGTTAAGAGAGAATGACCTTTATTATTCTTTTGATGATATCTGTAAAAGTGATATTGATGCAATAGCAATTATTACCCAACCATGGCTTCATGCTCCTCAGGCAGTTAAAGCGATGGAAAATGGGAAACATGTTTACAGTGCTGTTCCTGTTATTTACCTTCCTGATGGAGATGAAATTCTTGAATGGTGCGATAAACTTGTAAAAACTTCTGAAAAAACAGGAATGGTATATATGCTTGGAGAAACATCCTATTATCATCCTGAAAGTATGTTTTGCAGAAGAAAAGCAAAAGAAGGAAAATTTGGGAATATATTTTATGCAGAAGGTGAATATTTTCATGATGTTGATAGTGTCTGTAATCTGAGAGTTGTTAATAAAAAAAGAACTTCAACAAAATCAGGAAGAGAATATCTTGAGATTTTAAAAAAGTATGCGGAAAGAGGAATAAAAACAGGACCAATGCATTATCCAACTCACTCTGTTGGAGGGCTGTTCAGTGTTATAGGAAGTCGTGCAGAAAAAGTGATAGGGTATGGATATAAAAATCAGAATAATGACCCATTTTTTAAAACATATAATTATGAATTCAGCAACGAAGTGGCACTGGTAAAAATGGAAAGTGGAACAGTGGTTCGGATTATTGAGTTTAGAGAAGTTGCTGGAAGTATTGCAGATTCAGAAACATTCAGAATATTTGGAACAAAAGGGAGTTATGCAGAAAAGAGATGGATGTACAATGGAAGAGACAATCCTCCTGCTCCTCATATTTTAAAAACAATAATCCTTACTGATGAACAAATGCGAGACCCTTTACCAGAGGAAGTTTTAAAAGAGTTTAAAAAAGCAATATACAGAGATAAAAAGGAGGAAGATTTACAGAATATAGATTTTGTTCCGACAGGTCATAAAGGTTCCCATCCATATCTTGTTCATGAATTTGTTTCTGCAGTTTATAAGGAGAGAAAACCGGCAATAGATGTTAGAACTGCTGCTCACTGGATGGCTGTTGGTGTTATGGCTCATAAATCAGCTCTTAAAGATGGAGAAATGTTGAAAATCCCTCACTGGTAAATTTTCTTTTTGATAGAAGTTTGGACTTTAATATATGTAAAAAAAGCATTTTGCCTTTTTATGTAATAAAATTGAGAGAAATGTTTTAGTTCAAAATGGCAACGTTAGTAAATTAGAATGAATTTAAAAAATATGGGTTGAGTACAGAAATTCAGAGATTTTCTTTATATTTAAATCTTTTGAATTTACTAAAATAAAAAATGGAAAAAAATAAAAGTTAATTGTCTTCCTCTCAATTTATCTCCATTCATTTCTGAAAGAGGGGAAACCTATTGAAGAAATAGAAAATAAATCTATTAAAAATAGGATGAGAAAAGTATTTCTTGATACTCCCTTTGCAAAAAATTTCTGTTTAATTATCTTATTCCTTATTTAATAT
>JAGHCG010000131.1 GCA_021160565.1 bacterium
ATTCTTGCTGAGAAAAATTTAAAAAAAGAAATTGAAGAGGAAGTGAAATATCAAAGAAATATATTGAAGTTATATATAAAATCTCATCCAGAATTTCTCCATTCATTCTCTCCTGTTGAAGTGGAAAGTGAAGAAGAAATAATACAACTTATGAGTGAAAGTTCAAAATTTACCTCCACTGGACCCATGGCATCTGTTGCTGGAGCAATGGCAGAAATTGTCGGGAAAAAATTTCTCAAATATTCCAGAAATATTTTTATTGAGAATGGCGGAGATATTTTTGCAAAATTTGATAAAGATTTTACAATTGGAATTTATGCTGGAAAATCTCCTTTTTCAATGAAAATTGGAATAAAAATGAAAAAATCTGAATTCCCATATGGTATAGGTACATCAAGTGGGAAAATAGGTCATTCTTTCAGTTATGGAGATGCAGATGCTGTAAGTGTAATTTCAAAATCTTCTGCTTTTTCAGATGGAGCCGCAACTTATTTTGGAAATATTGTAAAGGGAAAAATTGATGAGAAGAAAATTGAAGAAGAACTGAAAAAATTTCCTTTCATTGAAGGAATACTCATAATCAGAGAGGAGAAACTTTTTATATGGGGAAATATAGAACTGGTTTATATTTAAAACTGGCAAAAAAAAGAACCACATTTGGGTGGATTTTTTTTATTCTGGTGGTAATTCTTGGTAAAGGAAATGTGAAGCATATTCTCATAGGTCTTCCACTCATCATTCTTGGAGAGTTAATCAGGTCTTTATCTGCTGGAACAATAAGAAAAAATGAAATTCTTGCAACTGATGGAACTTATAAATTATGCAGACATCCTCTTTATTTTGGAAGTTTTCTAATTTCCATTGGGTTTGTCATTGCTTCTAATAATTTCTTTATTTTTCTCTACTTCATAATCCTTTTCCCTCTCTTTTACATTTCAGCAATAAAAAAAGAAGAAGATTATCTTATTGAAAAATTTGGCCAGGAGTATCTCAATTATAGAAAAACAGTACCTGCTTTTTTTCCTGTATTGAGAAAAATAGATTTGAAAAATGTTTCTTTTTCACAGATGGTAAAAAACAATGAACACATAAACTGGATAATAATCGCTCTTGTTTTGCTTCTTTTATTAATAAAAGCCAATAAGATATTTCCCATACAAACCTAACCAGCAAAGGGAAAGAGCCACCATTGTAGGAATAAAAGAAAGTTTAATCCATCTACTCCACCCTATTTTTAATCCTCTATTTTCAAGAAAAGAATATCCCACAACATTTGCACTTGCTCCAATAGGAGTGAAATTCCCTCCAATATCCAGACCAAGACTTGAAGCCCATATGAGAATTGTAAATGAATATTTAAGTTCTGGCATAAGATGTTTAACAAGATATCCAAAACTTATCGCTTCTGGAACATTATCTATTAAAGCACTGGAAAAAGCACCACCCCAGAAAAGAACTGTTGCCATCATAAATCCGTTTTTTGCAAATTGACCAAGCATATTTGCGAGTTTCTGTATCAATTCAGTTTTTTCAAGTGAACCAACAATAACAAAAAGACCTGCAAAAAATATAAGAGTTTCTATATCTATTTCTCTCAAAATATTTTTCAATTTTGGATAATTCCCTCTAATAGAGAGGATTGCAAAAGATGGTATTAAACTGCAGAGAGAAATGTTGATTGGAAGAGATTCTTCAATGAAATCCCTTAATAGAAGAAGAACAACTGTTGCAGAAAGTCCAAAAAGCCCAATTCTCATCATAAATTTATCTTCAATTGCCTCATGAGGTGAAAGTTCAAGCAGTTCCTTCTTATTGATTTTATTTTTCATTTCAATCAAATTTTTCCTGTTCATTAAATAGAAAGTGAAAATGGCTCCAATCCCAGCAATAAGACTTAATAAGAAATTATGAAGAATGAAATCCACAAATCCAAGTTTAAACATAGAACCAAGAATAATATTCGGTGGGTCTCCCATTAAAGTTCCTGCTCCTCCAATATTGGCAAGACATGCCTCTGCAATTATAAAAGGAACAGGGTCAAATTTGAGTATTTTACTGAGAGCATATGTAAGAGGAGCAAAAAATACCAGAAGAGTAATTGAAGAAATAAAACCAGATAAAAGCCAGGAGAGAGCGGGAAAGACGATAAGAATTTTTACAGGATTATAATCAAGTTTTCTGGCTATAAAAAGAGCAAGATAATTGAAAAACCCTGAATCTTCTATAATTTTTACTATCATAAAAGTTCCAAAGAGAAAACCTATGGTATCCCAATCTATATAGAGAGCCACTTCATTTGGAGTAAAAACTTTAAAAAGGACAAGAAGAGTTGCTCCAAAAACTGTAATGTAAACTCTCGGAACTCTCTCTATGGCAATAAAAAAATAAGATAAAGTGAATACTATTAAACTTATTATCGCTTTACTATCCATTTTTTCAGCATAAGAATGCTTTACATATTTCGTTTCGTGAAATATATCCTACGGGTTTGTTTTCCTCATCCACAACAATGAGTCTGTGAACACCTTTCTTTTTCATAAGAATTGCCGCTTTAACCATTGAATCATTTTCCTTTATCACAAAAACATCTTTTTGCATAATATCTTTGGCAACAACCAGCGGAGACACAGATGAAACACTCTCAATAGTTTCTGTAAAAAAGTCTGCAAGAAAAGAAAGCTTTTCAAGAAAAGATACCTCATCCTTAGAGAGAAGAAGGTCTTCAAGTAATTCCTCAAGACTGACCAGTCCTATTAACTTACCTTTTTCGTCAACAACAGGGCATATATTATGTGAAGAATTAGAAAAAATATTTATTATTTCCATCAATGAAGTTCCTTCTTTTACTACTGGAAGGTCCTTCTTCATAAAATTTTTAACTTTTTTCACAGATTGCTCCTTTTATTTGATTTTATAATTTTTTGGGATATAATATCAAATTCAATTTGACAACGGTTTTTTTTCAAGTAAAATAAAATAAGTTATTTTTCAAAGAAAGGAGAAAATGGAAATTACAGTTAAA
>JAGHCG010000003.1 GCA_021160565.1 bacterium
GAAGATAAAAGATATTCAAAATTTAAGTGATGAAAAACAACTGGATAAAATTCTTGAAATGCAGCAAAAATGGAGTTCTCTCTTTCAAAAGATGGTAAAAGACCTTGATAAACTTGCAAAACAGACAGAGGGAAAATTTACTCTTGCAGATGAATTTGTTGAAATGCTTTCCCATGTTCAGAAAGCAGAAGAGAGTTTAAAAAAGAAAAATATTCATCTTTTTATAGATGAAAGTCAGATAGGACTTGAACTTGCTGAAGAAATTACATCAAATCTTGAAAGATGGCTGGCTGAAACACCCGATAATATAAAATGGGAACTTGAAGAACCCTCAAAAGATTATGAAGTACCAGAAGCTCCATTACCTGATGAACTTGAAGATATAATAGGGGAATTGATAGAACAGGAAGAGGATATGAAAGAAGAAATAGAGGATATCACAAGTAGCTGGATGGACAGTCTTGATAAGGGAGCGGGTTGGGGAGCAAGTGATGGACCAATAAGTAATATGAGTGCAAAAGGAATTACAGGAAATTTAATGCCAAATCAGCAGGAGATTGGTGGAAGGAGTGGTGAAGGAAGGACAGGAAGAAGTTATGGAGAAATGGTTGAAAAAACAGCCACTGGAAAAGGAGGAAGAAAAACACCTGCAAGAGTCACTCCAGATAACCTTGAACCAGGACAGATAAAGGATACAAGTGGTCAGGTCCCTCTTGGTCCCACAGGTGGCGGAAAAATAAGTGGTTGGGGACCATCTGGATTGAGGGGACCTGTTAAAGAATTTGAGTTTAAATACGATACCCTGATGAGAAAACAAAAAAGTATAATTGAGAAAGCAGAGAAATTGTTAAGAACCTTTAAAATTCTGAATATTTACAATCCTCAACTTGAAAAAACTATCTCAGCAATGAAAGAATTTCAGATAAAACTGAAAGAGGGTAAATATCAGGATTTACTCACAACCAAAAATAAAATAATTTCCAGTTTAAAACAGGTAAGTCAGACAATTACGAAAACAGCAGTAGTGAGAACAGAAAAATTAAAATTTCAGAAGAAAAAGGAAGGAACTGGAAGCGTATGGGATGAGAAAATTCCCGAAGGATATGAAAGAATTGTTATGAAATACCTCAAATTGAGTGAAAAATGATAAAAATTTTGCTTTTTTTATCAGTATTTTTTTTGTGTGGAAAGATTTTTCCTTTCAATCCCGAGTTTATACTGAAAGTTCCGGAAAAATCCTATTTTGAAGAGCAGGAGGTTATTTTAACTCTCACAATTTACAACAAGTCTGAAAAATGTATTGAAATAGAAATTCCTTATTTACAGCCAGAAGAAAAAAATTTTCTTTTTGTGGGAAAAGAATTTACTTTTGAAGTTATTGCAAATGAGAAAAAGTTGAAAAATTTTACAAATCATATGCCACCTGAACCCCGTCCAAGAATAAAGAAAATAAAATTAAACTCAGGAGAAAAATACACTTTATTCATTCCATTTCCGTTTTATTATTATCCGATAGAACTACCAGCGGAATTTTCTGTTACTCTTTTACACAATGGTGTAAAGTCAAATACTGTGAGGTTTAAAATTTTAAAAACTGAAGGAAAAAAAGAGAGAAAAGAGGTAATTGTGAATGGGGATTTCAAAGAAGGAGAAAAATTCCCATACGGCTGGAAAATAGAAAATGAAAATGTGAAATGGGAAAAAGAAAAGGGAGTTATCATCTTCAATATGGATAAAAATACTGCGTATGGAGAGGGAATGTGGATATATTCAATATTTTACAGAATTACCTCTCCATCCAAATATAAACTTTATCTGAAAGCAAAAAGTGAAGGAGCAGAGATTATTGTTTTTGTGGAGGGATGGGGATTGGTTAAAGGAAGAAAAAGACGTCTTGAAAGAAATGAATGTTTTGCTCATCCGGGAAAAAACAGGTGGAAAGAATACAATTTCAATGTCATTTTCACCAGAAAAGAAGTCAGATGGATGAGGATAAAAATTTATACATATTTGAAACCCGGAAAAATTGTATTTGATAAGATTTCTTTGGTAAGGAAAAAATGAAAAAAATAATTTTGCTTTTTTATATTTTACTTTCATGGATTTCTTATGGTGAATGGTGGAATACTGAGTGGAAATACAGAAAAAAAGTTGAATTTAAAATCCCTCAGAAGAAATTACCTTTTGAAAAAGTTGGGGTTGTGGATTTTTTTGCAAATGCCAAAAAAGATGGAAGTGATATAAGAGTTGTGGATGAGAAAGGAAATTCTGTAAAGTTTTATCTTGTTGGTATTTTCTCAGGGGCAAAATATCAGATATGTTTTCCTCTAAATGGAGAAACTTATTATATCTATTATGGAAACAAAAATGCCAGAAAAGAAAATTATGACTGGAAACCAGAGGCAGGTTTAATTCTTGAAGTTTATGAGAGAAAAGGAAATAAGTGTTACAACTGGAAAGTTTCAAAAGAAGTAATTGAAAAAAGTAAAAGAGGAAGATTAATTGGAAGGAGTTTCTGGAAAAAAATCTGGGATGGTACAAATCCATTTGGACCTGAAAAAGATGTCGTTAAAATCTATACAGGATATTTCTGGATAAATAAAGAAGGGAAATATTATTTTGCAACATCTTCAGCAGGTGCTTCTTTTATTTTCATTGATGATAAAATGGTTGCTTCCTGGCCTGGATGGCATGGAGCAAGACCATATATAACAGCCGAACAATCCGGTTCTATTTATTTAAAAAAAGGGATTCATAAACTTACCTATTATCACATTGGAAGAAGATGGAGAGAAATTTCAGTCGCTGCTTACAGGTATGGGAAAGAAAAATTCAAAGTTATACCTGAGAAATTTTTTATTCCTGTTTTTAAAGGAAAAATATTGAGGACAGAAAAACTAAATAGTGAAATAGCAGCAGATTTTAAAATGGAACATACAAATTATCTTAAAAGAGAAAGATGGGAATTGCTTACTTTTAAATTTACAGACACCTCTTTTTCAAATTCCCCTGTTATTTACAGAAAGTGGAATTTTGGAGATGGACAGGAAGTTACAGGGAAAGAAGTTTATCATACTTTCATTTCTCCTGGATTTTACAATATTACTCTTTTTGTGAAGGATAAAAAGGGAAGAACAGATAAAGTTTCAATGAGAATAAAAATACATCAGGATTATTCAAAGATTTATTTGAGACCAAAAAAACACTGGGAATACCTCAATGAGTTTAAAAAATTCAATCTTTCAAAACTTCCAACTCCTCAACTTATGGGACTTGCTGAAATTTTCAACAGTTATAACCGTTTCAGTGAAGCATACAAATGTTATTCTGAACTTGAAAAAAGGGCTCTCTCTCTTTCTGAAAAAGAAAAAGTTCTCCTTATTGCAGCAAGAATTGTCTGGAGAACTGATAAATTTAAAGAAGCAGAAAGTTATTATAAAAAATTCCTTGCTAAAAACAATTCAGATGAGGTACGTCTTGAACTTGCCAGATTATATCTTGATATTGGAAAAATAGATGAAGCAGAAAAAGAATTCAGAAAAATAATGAATTCCAAAGGAGTGAATAAAAAAATAAAAAGAAAAGCAGAAATTGGGATGGGAGATATTTACAGAGTTAAAGGAGAGAGAGAAAAAGCAGAGAAAATTTATAAAAATCTTACTGACCAGGAGGAATATAAACTCAAAAATTATGCTTATGCCCAGTCAGTAATTTATTATCTTAAAAGGAAAGATTTTCTTGCAGCACTTGAAGAACTTGAAAAGTGGGCAGATGAGTTTCCAGTTGTGAAAATAGAAGGAAAATGGTCAGTTTTAAAAGCAAAAGCGCATATTCTTGAGAGAAAATATGAAAAAGGTATAAAAGAACTTGAGGTTTTTCAGAAAAACTGTAAGGATAAAAATAACATTTATCTTCCAGTGGCAATATATCTTGAAGGAGAAATTTATGAAAAAATAGGAAAGAAAGAGAAAAGTCAGGAAATTTTCAAAAAATTAATAAAAGAATTCCCCGACTCCCACTTTTCAAAACTTGCTTCTTCCCGTCTCCAGTAATTCTCCCTTTTAGGTTGAATCCGGTTGGCAGGTTAAAATCTATGGAAACTTTTAACTCTTAAATGGTATAATACTACCAAAAAGGAGAAAAGATGAAGACGAAGGAAATTGAATACATAACCCAGAAAGACGGGAGGAAAGTAGCGGTTATAGTCCCCATTAAAGAGTATGAGAAATTAATAGAAGATATTTATGACCTTGGAAAAATTGCCGAAAGAAAAAGAGAAAAAGAAATTGAATTTGAAAAGTTTGTGGAGCGATTGAAAGAGGATGGATTATTATAAGATAAAGTTCAAAAGTTCTGTTGAAAAAGATATAAGAAAGATTCCAAACAAATATATTCCTCAAATTATAAAAAAGATAAAACTCCTATCTTTTAATCCATATGGAAAAGGTGTAACGAAATTGGTGGGCACAGAGCATACTTTTAGAATAAGAGTGGGAAATTACAGGATTATTTATCAGATAAACGAAGATGAAAAACAGATTATAGTGTATTGTATAAGACACAGAAAAGATGACTATAAATAAACACTTCGCTTTTCCAGACTTGCCTCTTCCCGTCTCCAGTAATTCTCCCTTTTAGGTTGAATCCGGTTGGC
>JAGHCG010000071.1 GCA_021160565.1 bacterium
ATGAATTTAAGGGTTTCCAGGTTTTAAAACTTTCAAAAAGCCAGGCAGAAAAAGTATATGAATACGGGATTGATAAAATACTCTCCAAAGAGGAAGAGGACATATCTTCATATTTCTTTTAATTCTAAATTAAATTTTTAAAATTTTCTTCAGTGTTACAGTCTCCATACTTTTTCCAAACCGGGTTTGTTGGTAAGAAGTAAAGTCTTTGTATATATAATCTAAAGTTGTACGATGTACGATATTAATTCTTTTCTTTTTGTGAACTTCCGCAGGGTTTAGTCAAAAAAGGATGGGTAGAGAGGATGGGTGAGGATGTGCAGAATAGTAAAATATAGTTGACGGTATTGCAGGGAAATAGTAAAATATAAATGGTGATTTTGAATGGAGAAGATAAAACTTATTCTGGACGAGTGGTTCCATTCTTCAATTCCTGAATTAAAAGAAAGAAATTTCCTTTCTGTGGATTTTCCTGAAGGTATGGGGGTGGTAATTACCGGGGTAAGAAGGAGTGGGAAAACTTATACTTTATTTGAACTTGCAAGAAAATTACGGAATTTATACCCTCCTTACAACATTGTGTATCTGAATTTTGAAGACGAAAGATTGCTCCCCTTAGAGGGAAAAGAAATGCAAATGCTTATTTCTGTGATAAAGGAGAATTTTAAAATTGATAAGAATAAACCTTTATGGCTTCTCTTGGATGAAATTCAAGTTGTTCCGGAGTGGTGGAGCTATGTGAGAGGGATTATTGATAGAAAGGAAGCAAGAATTGTTGTAACGGGTTCTTCAGCAGGTCTTACATTGGAAAAAATTTCTTCTAAATTAGCAGGAAGAGTTCTCATTAAATCCCTTTATCCCCTTGGTTTTCGTGAATTCTTGGAATTTAAAGGAGTTCCATTTAAAAATCGGTCTCTACTTTATTCTCTTCAATCCGATATTCTTTACTATCTTCAGGAATTTCTTCAGTTTGGAGGATTCCCAAAGATTGTTTTTGTTGAAAAAGAAGAGGAGAAGAGAGAATTTCTCACAAATTATTTCTATACAATTTTTTATCGGGATATCATTGAAAGGTTCTCTATCAGAAAAATATTTGAATTTGAGAGTTTTATCAGATTGGTTTTGAAACAAACCGGAACATTTCTTAGTATCTCCAGAATAGTGAGTTTTATGAAATCCTTAGGATTTAAAATTTCCAAGCCAACAGTTATTGAGTATTTAAATTATGCTTGTAATTCTCTTTTGGTTTATCCTGTGGAGATATTTTCTTATAAACTTAAAGACCGACTTCAATATCCTAAAAAAATTTACTGTGTTGATACTGGATTTATAAATCTGACCAAATTTAAATTAAAAATAGATTGGGGAAGTGTTTTAGAAAATGCGGTATTTATAGAATTATTGCGAAGGGGTAAAGAAGTTTTCTACTGGAAGGATGAAAGAGGATACGAAGTGGATTTTGTAGAAATTAGGAATATGAAACCAGTTTCTTTAATTCAGGTATGCTGGGAACCAGAAGGAGATATTGTAAAGCGGGAAGTAAGAGCACTTTTGAAAGCAATGCACCACTTCGGATTAAAAGAAGGAGTTATAATTACAAGGAATTTTTCTCATATAAAGAGAACAGATGATAAGGTGATTATTTTCAAACCTTTCTGGAAGTGGGTTTTAAAAGAAGATAAACAGGATGTCTAAATGAAAATTACGGGCACGCTGGTTAATGCATATTTTGTGTGTAAAAGAAAGGTCTGGCTTTTTGCTCATGAATTATCTCCTGACCCTGATTTGGAACTTCTGGAAATAGGAAGATTAATAAGTGAAGAGACATATAAAAGAGAGAAGAAAGAGATAACACTTGAGGGGATGAAAATTGATATAGTGAGAAGTTCAAATGGAAATATTCTGGTGGGAGAGATTAAGAAATCTTCAAAAGAATTAAAGTCCTCCATAATGCAACTGGTTTTTTATCTTTACAATTTAAAAAAACAGGGATTGGATTTTAAAGGAGAAATTTTGATACCGAAAGAAAAGAAAAAAATTAAGATAGAATTGACACCAGAACTTGAAGATGAGTTGAAAAAGTGTTTAAAAGAAATTAAAAATCTCACAAGTCAGTAAATACCACCGGTTCCAGAAAAGAAAAAAATCTGTTATAAATGTGCTTTCAGGGAATTTTGCTGGGCATAAAAATGGAAATTTTTCGTTATGGGAGAGACATTTTAAAATTGACAGTTTTCTTCCTATATGATATTTTATTTCCATTACTAATCAAAAATGATTATTTAAAGAAATGAAATATAAAGAATTCAAAAAATTTGCAAAAGAATTTCCACTTTTTTCTTCTACATATCTCTCCTTTCTGAACGAAAATCTATATAGTTTGAGGAATCAACTGAGAAGGTGGGAAAAAGGAGGATTGCTCATAAAATTAAGAAAGATGTATTTGGGACATTTATTTACCAGCACATTAAAAAAGAAGCATTCTCTGGGTTTGTGAGTTTAAAAGATGAGAATGGATTTCCTTTTTTAATTGCTCTACCAGAAAAGGCTGTGGTGGATTTCTTTTATTTGAACCTTGAGAATTTTACAGAAAATGATGTTGAAATTTTTAAAGAAGGATACAGATTTCAGAATCTGGAAATGATAAGACCTGAAAACATAGTTAAATTTGCTCACCTTTTTAATTGTAAAAAACTCTTAAAGGTGGTGGAAAATTTTCTTCAGGTTAGAGAGAAATTAAAATGATTGAGTTAATTGAAAAG
>JAGHCG010000080.1 GCA_021160565.1 bacterium
TAAAAATTGGATTGTAATAACTCATAAGAAGATATGGAATTTGAATTTCATTTTTCAACAATTTACATAATTCAAAAACTTTCTTTAAATTCATTCCATTTCTCAATGCTTCATAAGAAGTATACTGAATAATTGGTCCATCTGCTATTGGGTCTGAAAAGGGAACTCCTATTTCAATTATATCAGCACCATACTTTTCAGCATTTTTAATTATTTCAATTGATTTATCAAAAGACGGGAAACCAGCAGTAAAGTAAAGAATTAGTGCTTTTTCATTTTTTTCTTCAAGATATTTAAATTTTTCATCTATTTTATTCATAATTCACCTTCTATTTCTGCAACCTCCATAACATCCTTATCCCCTCTACCAGAAAGACACAGAATTATCATTTCGTCTTTTTTAAATCTTTTCCTGTTTTTAACAAGCCATCCAATTGCGTGAGAAGGTTCAAGTGCTGGAATAATTCCTTCCAGTTCACTCAAAATATGAAAACCTCTTAAAGCTTCTTTATCCGTGGCAGCAAAATACTTTGCTCTTCCAGTTTCTTTATAGAAAGAATGTTCAGGTCCAACACCAGGATAATCAAGACCTGCTGAAACAGAATGAGTTGGATGAATCTGTCCATTTCTATCCTGTAAAATATATGTATAACTTCCATGCAAGATTCCCTTTTTTCCTTTACAAAGAGTGGCCGCATGTTCTTCTGTATTTAATCCTTTCCCTGCTGCTTCAATTCCAATAAATTTCACCTTTTTATCTTTGTAAAATGGATGGAATAACCCAATACTGTTGCTTCCTCCTCCGACACATGCGATTAAATAATCCGGTAATCTTTTCTCTTTTTTAAGAATTTGTCTTTTTGCTTCTTTCCCGATAACTGACTGAAAATCTCTTACCATAACTGGATATGGATGAGGTCCCACAACTGACCCGATTACGTAATGAGTGTTTTTAAAATTTGTTATCCAGTCCCTCATTGCCTCATTTATAGCATCTTTAAGCGTTTTTGACCCTGATTTAACCGAAATTACTTCTGCACCAAGCAATTTCATTCTGTAAACATTTAAACTCTGTCTTTTCCAGTCAATCTCTCCCATATAAATAATACATTCCATACCAAGTAAAGCAGATGCTGTGGCTGTGGCAACTCCGTGCTGTCCTGCTCCTGTTTCTGCTATAATCCTCTTTTTCCCCATCATCTTTGCGAGTAAAACCTGTCCAATTGTATTATTTATTTTATGTGCTCCTGTGAATGCAAGGTCTTCTCTTTTAAGATAAACCTTACATCCAACATAATCACTGAAATTTTTGGCAAAATAGAGTGGGGTGGGTCTTCCAGCATATTCTGAAAGATAATAATCCAACTCTTTCTGAAATTCTTTGCTCTTTGCTATTTCCTTATAACCTCTTTCCAGTTCTTCAAGAGGAGGAATTAATGTTTCAGGAGCAAACTTTCCACCAAATTCTCCAAACTTCCCTTTTTTATCCGGTAAATACATTTTCTCTCCAATTTTAACCTCAGAAAACCCAAAAATTTTTCAGAAACGATTATATTTTACCACTCAATGATTAAAAAACGAAATCCACCCTTCCTGAATTTTTCTCCGTAGTGCCGGAATCTCACTCCGAAACTCTATTATCCCTGTGTTTAACCTACGCGGTTAGAACTGTATGTCGGGCAAGCGTGCTTTGTAGTAGATATTGAGGAAACGATCCGATTTCGTATAGATTTTTTTGAGGAATACCGAAAATTTGACATTCCTTAAATTGGGTGAATAAAATAAAGATGAAGAAAATGAAAAAGAGAAACTCAATATTTAAAAAAACATTTTCGGAAATAATTTTTATTTTTCTCTTTTTACTTTTCTCCTTATTCTCATCTGCTGAAAGGACACAGTTTAAACTTGCTATAGTGGATGTAGGAGAGAAAGAAAAAATACCTGTTGAGTTTATTGACCTGGTTTATCTTTCATTTAAAAAATATCCTGAAATAATTCTTCTTGAAAGAATGGAAATAGAAAAAATCCTGAGAGAACATGCAATAAGTAAATCTTTTTCTGTAAAAGAATTGGTAGCAGGAAAATTTTTAACAACAGATGGATTTTTGATGCTTGAGATAGGCAAATTAAAGGAAAGTGTATTTTTGAGAATAAGATTGGTGGAGACAAAATATGGATTTAAACTATTTGATTCTTCCATCCCATTCGCATCAGGAAAAGCAGATTACAAAACCCTTGCAGAAAAAATATCAGAAATAACACGGGAAAGGATAAAAAAGATAAAGGATATAAAAAAAGAGAATTTAATAGTTGTTGGAATATCCTTTATTCGTTCAGAAGAAATATCAGGAAAATGGGCATGGTTATCAGATGTAATTACAACGGGTATAGAGCAAACAATGAATTTATATCCGGGAGTAATTCTTCTTGAAAGAATGCGAACAAGAACATTAAAGGAAGAAAGGGAAATAGTAAATAAATTGCCGGAGTCATTAAAATCATCATCTTTACTTATAGATGGCTCTTTCAAAATAGAAAAGGAAAAAGGAAGCGATATATTATCAGTATATATAAGGTGTAGAACTGTTGATGGAAGGATAGTTTATAAAGGAAGAATAAAAGAGAAAATAAACAAACTTGATGAGTTATATAAAAAGATATGCGAAGAAATAATAAAAACAACTGGAATGAAAAAAGAAGATATAAAACAAATAAATCCTGAAATTGAAGGTGAAATTCTTGCTAATTCAGCAGAATTTTATCTTATTAACAATGAATTTGAAAAAGCAATTTCTCTTGCTGAAGCATCTGTTTCTCTCTGTCCTGATTTAATAAAATACAATCAATTACTGCTTACAATATATGCTGAATATCTTGAGTTTCTTACAGGAAGTTCTCGTGTATACGGTTCCCTTTCTTCAAGAAGTCTGGCAGAAAAGAAAGAAATTATAAAAATTTTATTCAGATGTAATTCTATTATAGAACATCTCCATTCTATGTGGAATATTAAAAAACATCCAGACCCTCCCACATTTACTCCTTATTATTTTCCATATACAGGGCATAGAGAGAAAGTTCGTATAAATATTCCTTCCGTTATGGCAAACAATCTTAAAATTTTATCTCCTCCTCCTGATGAATTAAAAAATGATTTTTCAGAACTTTTCCAATCATATTTAAGATTGAGAAATTTAGAATGCA
>JAGHCG010000183.1 GCA_021160565.1 bacterium
ATATTAAACATGGCAACAAACAGATGGGGATTGAATAAGAAAAACAGCGTTGGACCGGTGTCTCAGTGGATACGAGAGTGCAGTCCCAAAATAATTAAGGACTGGGAGGATTTTTATTACAAAAAGCTTACTGATTTTCTCAAAAGCAAAAGTATTTCTTTATCCCCGAGGGAGTATATTGAAGACCTTGGGAGAAAATTGTATATAAAAATTACAGAAGTTATTCAAGCAGAAATAGAGGAAGTAACAGAAGAGGATTGTATTCAGTATATTTACAATCTTGTAATTAACAGAACTTATGATGGCTATCTGACAGAAATAAACACAATATACGGTAAATTACAGAAAGATTTAGGTGTTGAAATAAAACCTGCTCCTGATGAATGGGACAGACTTTACAATGTGGATTTTTACATAGAAATTGATGGAAAATATATTGGATTGCAGATCAAACCGATAACATACAAACAAACGCCAGAAATTTACAGATGGAAGGAATGGTTAAGTAAAACACATCATAAATTTGAAAGAGAGAAGGGTGGCAAAGTATTCATTGTTTTCTCAATAAAGAGAGAAGGTAAAAAGGTAATCTATAATCCTGAAGTAATAAATGAAATTAAAAAGGAAATCGAAAGACTTGGGAGAGAATAAAATGGATGTGTTCCAGACAACTTTTTACTCTGTTTCAGTGTTAGTAGAGTCAAACAAGAGACGGAGATGTATTTTTGCTTACTTTACTTAAACTTACCTTCGAAGAATTCCACAGAACCTCAGAATATTATATGAAATTACACAGGGGAGGGATAAATTATGATGCATCAGGTGTATTTGCCGTTCAGTGAAGAACAATTACTGAGACATTTTGTTGATATGAAACAAAAAGGGAAATATCCTGAGAAGCATCTTGAGTATTATAAAAAGAGTATTGAAAGATATGAAAAATATTGTGCTGATACGCCGGATAGAAAAGGGAATTCTATTTCTGATATGAAGAAACCCTGTCAGATAGAAAAAGATGAAAGATTCTGGATTGTTGCCTGTATGATGACAATTTTTTACAGCAAGGAGAGGAAGCAACAACTAACTAAACTTTTTAGAAAAACTTATGGTGATTTTCCTCCAGTTGAAGGATTAAACTCATGGGAAGAATGTTTTGGTGAAGAATTGCATCTATTTTTTGAAGTAAATTTACCGTCTCCGCCATCATATAAAAAATGGTTAAAGAAGAATCTATCAAAAAGACATTTTATTCCTTATGTTTTAGAAAGTGCTGTGGGTAAATTAAATCTTGAAGGTGCTACAAATGTTGACGCAATCCTTCTGAACTCTAAAAATGGATTTGCAGTTATCATTGAAGCGAAAGTGTTATCGGATATATCTTATGAAATTACATATGATATTATGCGAAATCAAATCGCAAGAAATATTGATGTTATGCTGGAAAAAAATGAGAACCTTTGCGAACCCTTAAATAAAAGAGACCCTGAGAAAACATTATTTCTCCTTATTACACCCAAACTCTTTAAAGAAAATCCTTCAAGCCGTTTGTATGGATATAAATTTAATGAATATAAAACCAGACCAGAATCTCTGTCAGATGATTTACCACATAGAGAAAATTATGATTGGCAGAGTATATCCAGTAGATTAGGCTGGCTGACATGGGAAGATTTTAAGGATGTAAATAAAAATTGTTGCCGATGGTTAAAATGATGAAAAAAGGAGGTAAAAGTGTCAGAAGAAAGAGCAGAAATTCAATTAACTAAACTTGAATCAATTTTTGTTTTTGGCATTATAGGATGTATGCTTTTTGCCACCTGGGAACTTGGACATATTATGGTTCATGATTGGTTTCGATTTTGGGTTGCGAAAAATCCGTTTGTTAACCGCAGAATTATTCTGTATGGAATTGCGTTTTTCATGTCTATTACTTCTATTTTGGTTACCACAAAATATGCTTTTAAATCTGGCAGGTTTGGTCAAACAGTTAATAGAGCCTTTTTATGGTATGGGACCTTACTATTGATTAGTACTATCGCAATATTTGTTTTTGATTGTATGCCTGAGATTTTGGCTGGTTTTATCGGCGCAGGGATTTTTGTATTTGCCCTTTATGTTCTTCAAAAGAAATATTTTACCAAGGAACGGGTTATTAAAAATCGACTTGAAAAAGGAAAGTGTTTTTCTTGTGGAACTCCTCTACCTCCTGGTTCTTTTTATTGTCCAAATTGCGGCGTAGAAGTTGGTAGAAAATGTCCAAAATGCAATTCCTATACAAGATTGATGGACAAATTCTGCCCAACTTGTGGACACCTGTTGAAAAATAAAGAAGACAGCAGATAACACAGCATAAAAGAGCCGTGCTTTATGGCACTCACACAAATTTTTCCTTATGAAAAAACTTCTTTTATACTGGAACGTGAAGTATTCTTCCAAGTTTATCTAATATCTGTTTTATTCTGAGGAAACAACCTCTTTTACAGGAAATTTTTTGAGGAATAGCGGTACTTTGACAATTGGGGGTGGGAGATGTAATATTTATTCTGTGGAGGGAAAAATGAAAAAGATAGAAATTTATGATACAACTTTAAGAGATGGAAGCCAGGGAGAATCAGTTTTTTTTACCCTTCAGGATAAATTAAAAATTGCAGAGAAACTTGATGAATTTGGAGTTGATTTTATTGAAGGAGGATGGCCTGGCTCAAATCCGAAGGATGAATTATTTTTCAAAAGAATTAAAAATAAAAAATTTAAAAATAGTAAAATAGTGGCTTTTGGAAGTACAAGGAGAAAAAAATATTCTGTTGAGAAAGACCCTTTTTTTAAAAAACTTCTGGAAAGTGAAATAGAGTATATCACAATTTTTGGAAAATCCTGGGATTTACATGTAAGAGATGTTCTTAAAATTTCTCTTGATGAGAATTTAAAACTTATTGAAGAATCAATAGAATTTCTGAAAAAAAACGGAAGAAAAGTTTTTTTTGATGCTGAACATTTTTTTGACGGATATAAAAATAATCCTGAATATGCTTTAAAAACTCTTATGGTGGCAGAAAATTCAGGAGCAGAAAGGATTATTTTGTGTGATACGAATGGTGGTTCTTTACCTTATGAAGTTGAAGATATTTTTAAAAAGATAAAGAAAAAAATAAAAGCACCTCTGGGAATACATGCTCATAATGACTCAGGAGTTGCAGTTGCTAACTCCATTGTTGCTGTTAAATCAGGCGCTGTTCAGGTTCAGGGAACAATGAATGGATTTGGGGAAAGATGTGGAAATGCGGATTTAACCACAATAATTCCAATACTTCAGTTGAAAATGGGATATAAATGCATTCCGGAAGAAAAAATGGTTCATCTTACACAACTTTCCAGATTTATTTATGAAGTTGCAAATGTTATTCCTCCAAACAATCAACCATTTGTTGGATTGAGTGCTTTCGCCCATAAAGGAGGAATTCATGTTGATGCTGTGAGTAAAAATCCAGTCACATATGAACATATAGACCCTTCTGCTGTTGGAAATGAAAGGAGAATATTGCTTTCAGAACTTTCCGGGAAAAGCACAATTATTCAGAAGTTAAAGGGATATGAGATTGAGAAGAAACCAGAAGTTATCAAGAAAATTCTTGACAAAATAGCAAAACTTGAAAATGAAGGATATCAATTTGAAGCAGCAGAGGCAACATTTGAGTTAATGGTAAAAAAAGTTCTTGGAGAATATGAAAAACTTTTTAAAATAGAAAGTTTCAGAGTAATAGTTGAAAAAAGAGGGAGAAGGGTTGTTTCAGAAGCAACTGTAAAAGTTAAAGTTGATAATAGAGTGGAACATACTGCTGGTGAAGGAAATGGACCTGTAAATGCTCTTGATAATGCTTTAAGGAAAGCACTTATAAAGTTTTATCCAGAGGTTAAAAATGTAAAACTTACAGATTATAGAGTGAGAATTTTACATCCTGAAAAAGCGACAGCTGCAATTACAAGAGTTATAATTGAATCAATGGATGAGAAAGATAGATGGGGTACAATAGGAGTTTCTGAAAATATAATTGAGGCTTCATGGAAAGCACTTCTGGATAGTTTTGAATATAAACTTCTCAAATCAAGAGATAAAAAGAAATAATTTTAGAACTCACTAAAAGTTAATGTTTTCGGTGGCGTGGAATGAATTTTGTCTCACACTCTTTTTTGATTTTCTCGTAATATCTTAAAAAATATTTTGCAAGTTCCGGGGATTTTATAATTACAGAAGTTTCATTGTTTTTTGTAAGAGCATAATAAGTCCAGTTTGTACTTCCAATTACAACAAATTTTTTATCTATTATTACAAGTTTTGAATGAGTGGTTTTCTCTGGAGAGTCAAAATAAACACTTATTCCATTGTTTGAAAGAAATCTTGCTGTTTTAAGATTTTTTTCAGTTGTATTAGAATAACCCGGAACATCCGATTGTTCCAGAATAATTTCAACTCTTAATCCTCTTTTCTTTGCTTTTATTAACTCTGAAAAAATTTGATTTGTTGGGCTTTCAGGATATTCTGGATAATACCCAGCAAGGAACATAATTACATAAATACTTTCTTTTGCATTTTTTATAAGAGGCAGGATTTCTTTAAAATATTTCTCATTCTCAGCAGGCGTAATTTCACCTTTAAATTCCTTTCCTGCTGGAAAAGTAAATATTGAAAAAGAGAGTAAAATAATTAGAAAT
>JAGHCG010000094.1 GCA_021160565.1 bacterium
CAGACTTGACCCTCAATCTCCTGAGAGATGGGAAAATTTTTATAGAAATATTAAAAAAATTAAGAAAAAAGTAGAAGAAAAAAATTTTCTGGTTAGTGCAAATGTTATTGGAGGTTATATGTATCTTCGCAATTTATTCGGTCCTGAAAAGGTTCTATATATCTTTTATGATGACCCTGATTTGGTTCATGAGTGTATGAAAGTATGGAGAAATTTGATACTTTCTTGTCTGAAAAAAGTTCAGGAATATATTCCTATTTTCCGTTTTTATATCGCTGAAGATATTTGTTTCAAAACAGGACCATTGATTTCTCCAGAACATATGAAAGAATTTTTAATCCCTTATTACAGAGAAATTTTTGAAGAATTGAAATCGGGGCAGACACAACCTATTTATTTTGAAGTAGATACCGATGGAAATCCTGAAATTATTATTCCTGTTTATATGGAAGCAGGTATGAATGCTTTATCTCCTTTTGAAGTAGCAGCAGGTTGTGATGTTGTAAAAATTGGTAAAAAGTATCCAAATCTGATAATTCGGGGAGGAATAGACAAGAGAATTCTTGCAAAAGGACCAGAAGCAATTTTAAAGGAACTTAACAGAATTATGCCAGAAATGGTAAAGAGAGGTGGATTTATTCCATCTTGTGACCACGGGGTTCCCCCGGATGTTTCTTTAAGTAATTACCAGTATTATCGTAATAGAGTTATTGAAATGGACCATTAAAAAGGAGGGAATAATGTTTGAAAAAATAAAAAAAAGGAATGGAGAAATTGTAAGTTTCGATGCTTCAAAAATTACTAATGCAATATTTAAAGCGGGACAGGCAACTGGCGAATTCGGAATGGATATAGCAAAAAAACTTACTTTAAGAGTTCTTGACCTTGCCATTGATATTATAGGAAATAAAATCCCGACAGTTGAAGAAATTCAGGATATAGTTGAGGAAGTACTTATAACTTCTCCTTATAAAAAAACAGCAAAGGCATATATTATTTACAGGGAACAGCATGCAAGAATAAGAGAAATAACGACAAAAGCAAATCTTGACCTGGTAAATCAGTATTTGAGAAAAGAGGACTGGAGAGTTAATGAAAACAGCAATATGAGTTTTTCCCTTCAGGGTCTTAACAATTATGTATCTTCGGAAGTTACAAAGACATACTGGTTAAACAGTATTTATCCACCCGAAATTCGCTCAGCATATATAAATGGAGATTTTCACATTCATGACCTTGGATGTCTTTCTGTTTACTGTGTTGGATGGGACCTCCAGGATTTGCTTGCAGTTGGATTTAAAGGAGCACCCGGAAAAGTTGAAAGTAAACCAGCAAAACATTTCAGAACTGCTTTAGGACAGATTGTAAATTTCTTTTATACACTTCAGGGAGAGGCAGCAGGAGCGCAGGCTTTCTCGAACTTTGACACACTTTTATCTCCTTTTATAAGATATGATAATCTTGATTATAAAGATGTAAAACAGGCTATTCAGGAATTTCTATTCAATGTAAATGTTCCCACAAGAGTAGGATTTCAGACACCTTTCACAAATTTAACTTTTGACCTTACAGTTCCTGATATTTATAAAGACCAGCCGGTTATAATTGGAGGAGAATTTAGAGAAAAAACTTATGGTGATTTTCAGGAAGAAATGAATATGTTAAATCGTGCTTTTCTTGAAGTTATGCTTGAAGGTGATGCAAAAGGAAGAGTTTTTACATTCCCTGTCCCAACTTATAATATCACAAAAGATTTTAACTGGGATGATGGAAATATTGAACTTTTATGGGAAGTTACAGCAAAATACGGAATACCTTATTTTTCAAACTTTATAAACTCAGATATGAAACCAGATGATGTAAGAAGTATGTGTTGCAGATTGCGTCTTGATAATAGAGATTTAAGAAAAAGAGGTGGAGGACTTTTTGGAGCAAATCCATTAACAGGAAGTATAGGGGTTGTGACAATTAATATGCCAAGAATTGGTTATCTTTCAAAATCAAAAGAAGAATTCAAAAAGAGATTGTATGACCTTATGGTTCTTGCGAAAGAATCCCTTGAAATCAAAAGGAAAATAATTGAAAAATTTACAGATGAAAACTTATATCCCTACTCAAAATTTTATCTCAGAAATATCAAAAAAAGAACAGGCAAATACTGGATTAATCATTTCTCAACTATAGGACTGGTTGGGATGAATGAGGCATGTTTAAATCTTCTCGGTAAAAATATAGGAACAAAGGAAGGACTTTCTTTTGCACTTGAAATTATGGATTTTATGAGAGAAACCCTTTTAAAATTTCAGGAGGAAACAGGAAATAATTACAATCTTGAAGCAACACCAGCGGAAGGAACAAGTTATAGACTTGCAAGAATTGATAAAATGAAATTTCCGGATATAATATGTGCCAATGAAGAGGCATATAGAAAAGGGGCTGAACCATTTTATACAAATTCTTCTCATCTTCCTGTAAATTTCACAGATGATATATTTGAAGCACTTGAATTGCAAGATGAACTTCAGACAAAATATACAGGCGGAACAGTAATGCATCTTTTTATCGGAGAAAAGATAGATTCACCAGAAGGAGTGAAAAAACTTGTAAAAGTAATATGTGAAAACTTCAGATTGCCATATTTTACAATAACTCCAACTTTTTCTATATGTCCGGAACATGGTTATCTTCCTGGAGAAAATTTCAGATGTCCAAAATGCAACGCAGAAGCAGAGGTTTACTCAAGAGTTGTTGGATATTTAAGGCCTGTAAATCAGTGGAATAAAGGTAAAATAGAAGAATTTAAAACAAGAAAAACATTCATTGTTAAATGAAAATAGGTGGATTACAGAAAACATCTCTTATAGATTATTCGGGAAAGATTTGCTGCATAATTTTTACTCAGGGATGTAATTTCAGATGTCCTTACTGTCACAATCCAGAACTTGTTTTACCTGAATTATTTTCTTCATCAATTGAAGAAGAGGAAATTTTCTCTTTTCTTGAAAAAAGGAAGAAATATCTTGATGGAGTGAGTATTACAGGAGGAGAGCCATGCATTCATAAAGATATTCTGGGATTTCTGGAAAAAGTGAAAAATATTGGATATTCTGTAAAACTTGATACAAATGGTTATTTCCCAAAAATTATAAAAGAAGCAATAAAAAGAAGAATTGTGGATTATATTGCAATGGATATAAAGGGACCGATTGAAAAATACAGTGAAATTGCAGGAGTAAAACTTGATGTAAACAGAATTCTTAAAAGTATAGAATTGATAAAAGAAAGTGGAATTGAGTATGAATTCAAGACAACTGTTGTAAAATCTCAGTTATCAAAAGAAGATTTTGAAAAAATTGGAGAAATGATAGAGGGTGCACATCTTTATTTTCTTCAAAAATTTAAGCCTTCAAAAACAGTAAAACCTGATTTTATAAATGAAGAAACTTACAGTGAAGAGGAATTTGAAGAGATAAAAGAAATTATGAGAAAATATGTAAAAGAATGTAAAATAAGATGAGATGAAAATTGCCCATGTTATTACACGGCTTGTTATTGGTGGAGCACAGGAAAACACAATTTTTACAGTTGAAGGATTGATAAAAAAAGGGTATGAGGTAGAATTAATTTCAGGACCTACAGAAGGTCCAGAAGGAACTCTGGAAGAAAAGATAAAAGAGAAAAATATTCCTCTTATTATAATAAAGGAACTGGTAAGAAATATAAATCCAGTTTACGATATAATTGCTTTTTTAAAACTTTTTTTTCTTTTCAAAAAGAAAAAATATAAAGTTGTTCACACTCACAGTGCAAAAGCAGGAATTCTTGGAAGAATAGCAGCCAAACTTGCCTGTCAGAAAACAATTGTAATTCATACAATACATGGACTTTCTTTTCATGATTTCCAGAGTAAAATTCTAAATCTTATCTATGTCACTGCTGAAAAAATTGCTTCAATTTTTACAGACCATTTTATATGTGTTGGAGAAGTGATGAAAGAAAAATCTCTGAAAGCAGGAATTGGAAAAGAGGAAAATTACAGTGTAATTTACAGTGGATTTGAAATTTCTCCTTATATTGAGGCAGATGAAAAAAAGGAAGAAATAAGAAGGACTCTGGGGATAAAAGAAAACGAGAAAGTTATCGGAATGATTGGAAGATTGTTTTATCTTAAAGGTCAGGAATATTTACTGAGTGCTTTTGCAGATATTGTAAAAGAATTTCCAGAAACAAAACTCATTTTTGTTGGTGATGGAATTTTAAGAGAAAAACTTGAAAAAATGGCAGAGAAAAAAGGAATAAGAGGAAAAGTTATATTTACAGGACTTGTACCACCGGAAAAAATTCCTGAATTTGTCTCTGCATTTGATATTCTTGCACACACAAGTTTAAGAGAAGGATTACCAAAAGCAGTTGCTCAGGGACTTGCAGGTGCAAAACCGGTTGTTGCATTTGATGTTGATGGAGCAAAAGAAATTGTAATTGAAGGGAAAACAGGGTTTCTTATTCCGCCAAAAAATATCAATCTTTTAAAAGAAAAAATTCTGTTTCTTTTGAAAAATCCTTCAATTGCAAGTAAAATGGGTATAAAAGGAAGAGAACTTGTTAAGGA
>JAGHCG010000078.1 GCA_021160565.1 bacterium
AAATTTAACAATCCTTTCCATTTTCATAACTCTTGAACCCTTTATTAAAATTCCATCTCCCTTCTTCAAATTTTTTTCAAGATAGGAATTCACTTCTTCAGGAGAATTGAAATGTTTTGCTTTCTCTCCAACAACTTCTGAAATTATCCTGCTTTCTTTTCCAAAAGTAATAACCAGATTTATATCAAGTTTTTTTATAAGTTCTCCTATATTTCTATGAAAAAATTTAGAAAATTTTCCGAGTTCAGCCATATCTCCGATTATTGCCACTTTTCTTTTAAAACTTTTTTTATTGAACTGGATAAGAGAATTTTTGAGAGAATTTGGATTTGAATTATATGTCTCATCAATCACCACAAAATCTTTCAATTTATATACCTTCCCTCTCCCTTCCAATGGAATTACTCTCTCAATTATTTCTCTCACTTTTTCCATATTTATATTGAATTTTTTTGCAAAACCTATTGAAACAAGGCATGGATAAATGAGAGATGTATTCCAGAAATTCATTTTAAACTCTGTATCAATCCCCTCTACTCTGAATTTAAAATAAAAATCTCTCTCTTCTATTATCATTCCTCTTGTATCGGCTCCTTTTTTAATCCCAAAACTTTCAACAGTCCCATCAGTTTTGCTTCTTAAAAATTTAAAGAACTTATCGTCATAATTAAGTAGAGAAAATCTTTCTCCTTTAAGATTTTTTAAAATTTCTGATTTCGCCTCAGCAATTTCTCTCATACTTTTAAAAAAACCAATATGTGCCTTCCCGATATTGGTTATCACAGCAGAAGAAGGTTGTGCAATTTCACTCAAATAAAAAATCTCTCCTTTCCTGTTCATTCCCATTTCAAAAACACAGAATTCACTATTCCTTTCAATTTGAAATATTGAAAGAGGAAGTCCAATTTCATTATTATAATTTCCTTTATTTGCCACTACCTTAAATTTTATCCCAAGAGTTTCTTTTAAAATTTCCTTTGTTGTGGTTTTTCCATCACTTCCTGTTATTCCTATGACATAAGGATTGAATTTTTTTCTATAACCTTTTGCAATCTCTCCGAGTGCCTTTAAAGTGTCATTAACTTTTATAAGTGTACCTCTTTCAAAATTGAAATCTTTTCTCACTATTACTGCTATTGCTCCTTTTCTGAAAGCATCTTTAACAAAATCATGCCCATCAAATCTCTCTCCTTTCAATGCAACAAATACATCTCCCTTTTTTAGATTTCTCGTATCGGTGGAAATCCCATAACAAAGAACATCCTTAAAATTCCCTTCTATTTTCCCATCACACCATTTTACGATTTCACTTATTTTCACCGGCTCCATAAATCTCTCTTATGGATTTCCTTGCTTCTTCCCTGTCGTCAAAAGGAACAATTACATCTTTCAATATCTGATAAGTTTCATGCCCTTTCCCTGCAATAACAACACAATCACCTTCTTTCGCCAGAGAAATTGCTTCTTTTATGGCTCGTCTCCTATCCGGAATTGCAACATACTTTTTCCTGTAATAAAATGGTATCCCCTTTTCTATATCCTCTATTATCTCCATTGGTTCTTCACTTCTGGGATTATCAGAAGTAAGGAAAACGAAGTCAGCAAGTTTCACTGCCACATTTCCCATAAGAGGTCTTTTACTCTTATCTCTATCCCCTCCACATCCAAAAACCACTATTATTTTTCTGGGCTTCATTTCTTTTATTGAAAGGAGAAGATTTTTTAATGCGTGATGGGTATGAGCATAATCAACTATCACATCAAAAGGCTGCCCCTCTTCAATAAATTCAAACCTTCCCGGAACAGTCTCCATTTCAGCAAGTGCTTCTGAAACAATTTCAATGGGAATTTTCTGTGAAATGGAAAAGGTTATTGTGGTAAGAGCATTATAAATATTTCCCATTCCTCTTAATTTTATAAAAAACTCTTTCTCTTCTTTATCAATTTTAACTTTGAAATAACTTCCTTCTCTTTTGATAGAATATTCAATAAGTTTCACATCTCCATTTTGATTTTTCCCATAAGTAATGTAATCAATTTTTTCTCTTTTTAATGCTTTTATGAAATATTTTGAATTCGGGTCATCCAGATTTATTATTCCGTATTTTTCTTTCTTTTCACTTCTCACAAGATACTTGCTGAAAAGTAAAAGTTTTGTTTTTAAATAATTTTTGAAAGATTTGTGATAATCAAGATGCTCATGGGGAAGAATATTGGTAAAAACTGCAACATCAAAATGTATTTCCGCTATCCTTTCCTGGTCTATTCCATGAGATGAGACTTCCATAACACACCACTGGCATTTTTCTTCAACCATCTGATTTAGAAGTTCCTGAATGTCAGCAGATTCTGGAGTTGTATTTTCAGAACTTATCACTCTTTCACCAATCTGGTAGGAAATTGTTCCTATGAGACCACATTTATATCCTGCTTTTTCAAGTAATTTTTTGATTAAAAAACTGGTTGTGGTTTTACCATTTGTTCCTGTTATACCACACACTTTTAACTTTTTTGATGGTTCCTGATAGAAAATTGAGGCGATTTGATGAAGAACCTTTCTTGTATCATCAACAACAATTTCAACAACATCCTGAGGTAAAATAATACTTTTTCTGTTTACAATAAGAACTTTCGCTCCTCTTTCAATTGCATCATTGATGAAATGGTGTCCGTCCTGTTTTGTTCCCTTCAATGCAACAAATATAAAATTTTCTCTAACCTTCCTTGAATCATGGGTTATTCCTTCCACTTCAATATTTCTAAAATTTTGAGTTCTCTTTTTCTCAATATTTTTAATGATATCTTTCAGTTTCATTTTTCCTATACCATACTATTTTTCTTTCCCCTTTAAGTTTTTCATCAGGTGGAATATTTTTATACTGTAAAATTCTCAACATTATATTTCTGAAAATTGGAGCTGCAACCAGTCCTCCATAATGAATTGGTTGAGGTTCATCAACATTTATTGAAATAATTATTTTATCTCTATTATCAAGTAAAAATCCAATGAAGGAAGCAACAAATTTTGTCATTGAATACTTTCCATTTTCAACTTTTTGAGCAGTACCTGTTTTACCGCAAATTCTATATCCAGGAATATAGGCAAGAGGAGCAGTTCCTTCAGGAGAAACTACTTTTTCTAAAATTTTCTCCATTACAAAAGCAGTTCTTTCTGAAATAATTTTTTCTCTTTTTTTTGAGAAGGAAGGCTGTATTTTCCGGGAACTATATTTTATTTCTTTCAAAAGATGAGGTTGAACAAGATATCCACCATTTGCCAGAACAGCCATTGCTCTTATACCCTGAACTGAATTTATACCAACTTCCTGCCCTATTGGAACAGCGGTAATTGAATATGAAGACCACATATTCAGAGGTCTTAAAATTCCTTTTATTTCTCCTGGTAAATCAATTCCGGATTTTTCTCCAAATCCAAATCTTCTGCAGTATTCATATAATTTCTTTTCTCCCAGTTCCATTGCTGCTTTGACGGTTCCGATATTGCTTGATTTAATTATTACCTCTTCAAAAGTTAGTTTTTTGTGAGGATGGACATCATGAATATAATGATTTCTTACAAACCATTTTCCATTCTCACACTCTATAATATCTTCTGGTGAAATTACATTTTCTTCAATCACAGCAGTTGCAGTCACAATTTTAAAAACAGAGCCCGGTTCAAACAAATCAGTTACTGCCCTGTTTCTTCTATAAGAAGGGGGAAATTTTCCCGGATGATTTGGGTCAAAATCCGGTCTGTTAGCCATTGCTAAAATTTCACCATTTTCAGAATTCATCACTATTGCAGAAATACTTTTTGCATTGAATTTCTTCCAACCTTTTTCAATCTCCTCTTCCACTATAAACTGAATATTTGCATCAATTGTAAGATAAATATCTTTCCCTTTCTGACCGGCAATAAGAATTTTTCTTATAGAAGGAATTAATTTCCCGCTTCCATCTTTTAAGACAAGATATACTCCTTCCTGACCTCTAAGAAGTCCATTATAATAAAGTTCTATTCCTTCTATTCCCTCTCCATCTATATTTGTACATCCCAGAATATGAGAAGCAAGATTTCCATATGGATAAACTCTTTTGTATTTTTTGGTTAAAGTAATACCTTCTATCTTCTCCCTTTTAATTTTTTTATATTCCTCTAAGGTTAATTCTCTTTTTATCATACTGTAAGGTTTTTTCATTTTCTTTTCAATTTCCTCCTCTTCAATTCCAAGAATTTCAGATAATTTCTTCTTTAACTTTTCAGGATATGAAGGGTCTTTTTTCCTTTTATAATTAATCATCCATGTATCAAAACTTACAGAATAAACAGGAATACTCATTGCAAGTATTTTCCCATTTCTATCATAAATGTTTCCCCTCTGACTTGGTTCAACTATTTTTCTATACTCTGCCTTCTTCTCCTTTCCAGCATACTTTTCTGATTGAACAATCTGTATTTTTACAAGAAAGGAAAAAATTATAAAAAACATAAATAGAAAAATCCCTTTTGCGACTCTCAACCGAAAAATAAAAATATCTTTATTCTGTTGTTGCTTCTGCTCTTCCATTTATTCTCTCCCTTTCAGGATTCTCTGGCTTTTCTACAGGAAGATAACACCACCTTTTGGGATAAACAAGTTTTATTCCATGAGAATTAACCATTTCAAGCAATTTATCAGGTGAAGTGAGTTTTAAATACTCTGCTTTATAGTTCTTATTCACTATATTCAATTCTTCATATTCCTGTTTAAGTTTATACATTGAATACCCAATTGCTATTAGTTCGCAGAAAAGAAGGACATAAATACAGAGAAAAAAACCACAAATCCACAGATAAAAACCCCATTTTGAAATTTTCTTTTTTCTTCTCTTCATATTTTTTCTGCCGCTCTCAATTTAGCACTTCTGCTCTGTTTATTTAATTCAACCTCTTCTTTTTCAGGTAAAACCGGTTTTTTTGTTAAAACTTTTAAACTTGGAGAATTTTTGAAAAACCTCTTTACTATCCTATCTTCAAGAGAATGAAATGTGATAACAACAAACCTACCACCCTTTTTTAAAAGTTCCTCTCCTTCTTTCAGACCCTTTTCAAGAGATGCAAGTTCATCATTGACAGTAATTCTCAACGCCATAAAAAACTTAGTTGCTGGATGAATACCGGGTTTTTCTCTGTAATTTCTTGAAATAAAATCAGCAAATTCTCTTGTTGTTTCAAATTTTTTCCTCTTTCTCCTTTCAAGAATTTTATCCACAATTTTTTCTGGCCTTTTAATTTCTCCATAATTTTTAAATATCCAGATTAAATTTTTTCTTCCCCACTGGTTTATTATCTCCCAGGAGGTAAGCTTCTGAGTTGTATCATATCTCATATCAAGCGGACCTTCTTCCTGAAAACTAAAACCACGCTTGCTATCCTTCACCTGATTTAAAGAAAAACCAAGGTCAAAAAGTATCCCATCTATCTTACCTATATATTCCTTTCCGATAATTTGTTTAAGATTTTCAAAACCTCCATATATTACTTTAAAATTACTGAATTCTTTAAGATTTTCTTTTATCATTTCAATGGCTTCTTTATCTTTATCCACGCAGAAAAGAAAAATATCTTTACATTTTTCAAGAATTGCCCTGCTATGCCCACCCCATCCACATGTTGCATCTATATAAATTCCACCTTCTTTCAAATTCAGATATTCTATCACCTTTTCCTTCATTACAGGATAATGAACCATTCTTCTTCATAACTCCATAAGTTTTTCTGAAATTTCTCCATATAAGGGAAGTGCCTTTTTAAAATATTCTTCCCATCTTTTCTCATCCCAGATTTCAATTCTTGTTCCAACTCCAATAATAGCAACTCTTTCTTTAATCTCTACATATTCAAGAAGATTTGGAGGGATTAACATTCTTCCCTGATTATCTATTTTTGATTTATATGCACCTGAAAAAAACAATCTGGCAAAAGCTCTGGGGTCTCCTTTTGTAAATGGAAGAGATTTTAATCGTTCACTCTGATTTTCCCATGTTTTTTGAGAAAAAAGGAAAAGACACATTTCAAGTCCTCTCGTAATGTAAACATTTCTGTTTCTGGAAGTTATAATCTGTTCTCTCAGTTTCGCAGGAATAATAATTCTTCCCTGCTTATCAATTTTACTCCTATATTCACCAAAAAATACCATTTTCCACCTTTTTATTTAATTAAATATCCATATTCAATTTTTGTCAAGTTTTTGTGTAAGTTGGGTATAATGAAAAAAATTAAGGAGTGATAATTGTTCCTTCTTCCATTGATTTATTGGCAGCCAGACATACCTTTAATGTCTTTAAAGCATCAAAATAATCACTTTTTATGGAAGAAGGGTCATTTTTCAAAATACTTTCAATAAATATTTTATCTTCTTTATACATCAAATCTTCACTCCAGATTTCTTCAATACATTTTTCTCTTTCAAAAATCTTTAATATCCCTCTGTTCACATATTCAATAAGTTTCTTTTTGCAGATAAATCTTATTTTTGGTGGATAATATCTACCTATTTCCGGGAAAAGAGCATATGTACATATTAAAGTTCCTGCAAGTCCATTTTCAAATTCAAAAACAGTACCACTTGCATCATCTCCTGTATAAAGTTTCTCTTCCGGGAAAAATCCTCTCACCCTTCTTGTGTAAACATTCTTTATATCTGAAATCAAATATCTCATC
>JAGHCG010000089.1 GCA_021160565.1 bacterium
AGGGGAGATGCAATTTTTACAGATGGAGGAAACCTGAATTCAAAATATGTCATTCACACAGCCACTATGGAAATGGATTTTAAAACAGATTACAAAATAATAGAAAGGTGTATGGAAAATTCATTGAAACTTACTGAAAAGTTAAATATAAAATCCATCTCATTCCCTGCTTTAGGATGTGGCACGGGAAAATTAAAAATAGAAAAGGTGAGTAAAATTATGATTGAGAAATCTCTTGAATTTATTTCTCAGAAAACAAATCTTGAAAATATAAATTTTGTTCTTTATAAAAAAAGTGATTTTGAAATCTTTAGCAGAGTGGCTGAAGAATATCTTGTTAATCTTGCGAAAAAGACATATAAAAATCCAGTTCCTACTGTGGACATCATAATAGAAATGAATGGTGGAATTGTTTTGATTGAAAGAAAAAACTATCCCTACGGATGGGCATTACCTGGAGGATTTGTGGAATACGGAGAGAGTCTGGAAATGGCAGCAGTAAGAGAAGCAAAAGAAGAAACAGGACTTGAAATTTATGATTTAAAACAATTCCGTACATACTCAGAACCGGGAAGGGACCCAAGATTACATACAATATCAACGGTATTTATAGCAAAAGGAAAAGGGAAATTAGAAGCAAGAGATGATGCAAAAAACGTAAAAATTTTCAAAAGAGATAAACTTCCTGAAACTTTTGCATTTGACCATAAAAAGATTATTGAAGATTATTATGAAGTTAAGAAGTTATGAAGTTTGTAAGTTAAGAACTTATGGAGTTGCAATATGGAGGATAGAAGCATTTTAAGTGGAATGAGACCGACAGGACCTTTGCATATAGGACATTTATTCGGAGCACTTAAAAACTGGAAAAAACTTCAGGATGAAGGATATAACTGTTTCTATATGATTGCTGACTGGCATGCTTTAAGTACAGAATATGCCAACCCTCAAAAAATAAAGGAAAATGTAGAGGAAGTTGCAATTGATTTTCTTGTTTCTGGACTTGACCCAGAAAAATCAACGATTTTTGTGCAATCCCTTGTTCCAGAGCATTCAGAATTGCATCTTTTATTTTCAATGTTTGTTCCTGTACCCTGGCTTGAAAGAAATCCTGTATATAAAGAACAGATGCAGGAATTAAAAGATAAAGATTTACATACTTATGGTTTTCTGGGTTATCCTGTTTTGCAGGCAGCAGACATACTTATTTATAAAGCAAATTATGTACCAATAGGAGTTGACCAACTTCCTCATCTTGAACTTACGAGAGAAATAGCAAGAAGATTTAATTATCTGTATGGAGAGACTTTTCCCATTCCTGAACCACTTTTAACAGAAACTCCAAAAATTCCAGGAACTGATGGAAGAAAAATGAGCAAGTCTTATAACAACTGTATTTATCTGAAAGATACTCCTGAAATTATAAGAGAAAAAGTAAGCAAAATGTTTACAGACCCAAAAAGGATTTATAGAAAAGACCCTGGACATCCTGAAACCTGTCCAGTATTTTTATATCATGGCATTTTCAATAAAGAAAGGGCAGGGGAGATTGAAAAAGAATGTAAAGAAGCAATAATAGGCTGTACTGACTGTAAAAAAGAACTTGCTGAGAAAGTTATTGAATTTCTGAAAGATATAAGAGAAAAGAGGGAGAAACTTTCAAAAAATAAAGAGTATTTGTGGAAAATTCTTAAAAAAGGAAGTGAAAAAGCAAGGAAAGTTGCAATTGAAACATTGAAAGAAGTAAAAATTAAAACAGGGCTTAACTATGGATAAAAATATTGAAAAACTTGTAAAAGAGGGAATTAAGAAAATTTCACCTTATGTTCCTGGAAAACCCATTGAGGAATTGCAGAGAGAATATGGGCTGGAAAAAGTAATTAAACTTGCTTCAAATGAAAATCCTTTTGGTCCATCTCCCAAAGCAAAAGAAATGATAATAAAAAGTGCAGAAAATATTAACAGATATCCGGATGGTTCAGCATATTACCTTAAAAACAAACTGTCCGAATATTTGAATCTTCCTATAGAAAATATAATACTGGGAAGTGGTTCAAGTGAAATAATCTCATTAACTCTTGAAACATTTGTAAATCCTGGTGAAGAAATTATTTATCCATGGCCATCTTTTGTAATGTACAGAATTCTTACTTTGAAAAATAATGCTGTTGGAGTTGAAATACCTCTTGAAGAAAATTTTTCATATAACCTAAATAAATTTCTTGAAAAAATTACGCCCAGAACAAAAGTGATTTTTGTGTGTAATCCCAATAATCCAACAGGAACAATTATACACAGGAAACAACTTGAAGATTTTCTTAAAAAACTTCCTGAAGACGTTGTTATAATTTCTGATGAAGCATATTTTGAATATGTGGAAGATGAAAACTATGGAAGTGCTTTCCCATTTTTTCAGGAAAGAAATATTGTAATATGTAGAACTTTCGCAAAAATTTATGGACTTGCTGGATTGAGAATTGGCTATGGAATTGCCAGAAAGGAAATAACAGAATATATTGAAAGGATAAGACCACCTTTTAATATAACAACTCCAGCACAGATGGCAGCAATTGCAGCTCTTCAGGACCAGAAGCATATTGAATATGTGAGGGAAAAAACAATTGAAGGGAAAAAATATCTTTATAATGAATTTGAAAAACTGGGAATTGAATATATCCCTTCAGAAACCAACTTTATCCTCTGTAAATTCAAAGCAGATGCAGGAGAGATTGTTAAGGAACTGGAAAGGAGAGGTATAATAGTAA
>JAGHCG010000201.1 GCA_021160565.1 bacterium
CTATTATAAAATAAGAAGAAGGATTTTCAAAATACTTTAAACATCTTACAATTTCATTACTTGTTCCGGTAATAGTGAGTTGTAAAGGAAGGGCTTCGTAAAAATCCACTCTTTTTGGAACTCCTGGAGTTATACTGTTTATTATGGAAACACCAGAGTCGATTATAAGATTTATGAGGTCTTTCACCACCTCAAATTGCAGGGCTAATGTAGGAATTTGATTTGGAGAAGCAAGTCCAGTTGTGGGAAATCCAAGGGAAGTTGGAAAGGTAACTTTTCTTTTTCTTGATTTTTTCTGTAATTTATCAAGTGAAAAATATAAATATTCTTTAAATTCAACTGAGGGAAACATTTTGAATTCAGGAATTGTGGGATAGGAAGTTGAAAAGCCCGTTAACATAATTTTAAACTGTTTTTTCAGAAATTCTTTTTCTTTTTTCAATCTTGTTATCAACTGAGGAGATGGTGCATTTTCCTTCTCTCTTTCATACTCTTTAATTTTTGAGTATTTTTGTTTTATTTCTTCTTCCATGTCTTTAATTTCCTTTTTTATTTTTTTATTCAAATACTGTCCTCCTCCAATAATTCCCACTACCACCACAAGGGCAAATATCAACGAATACTTCTTAAATATAGTTTTTAACTTTTTCATTTCAAGTTAAGTAGAAGAGCAAATTCAATTTTATCTGTTTCTTTATTCAATTCACATGTATTTATTTCAACTTTTTCAATAAATTCAAGGTCTGTAAGTTGTTTCACAAAATTTTTGAAATCATTGAAAGCTGTTTTTATGTCAGTCACAACAACCTCTCCTTTTAATGTAAATACTTTCCCACCTTCCACCTTCACTTCTTTTGATTGCTGAACCTGTTGAGGTTGCTGTGGAACTCCACCTGGTGCACCAGGAGGCATTTCTCCTGGTGGTGCTCCTGGCGGTGGCGGTGGAGCTCCTGGCGGTAGAGCTCCTGGTGGGGGAGCTCCCATCTCTGGTTGTGGTTGCTGTTGAGGTTGCTGTACCGCCTGAACTCCTGGAGTGAGAGAAATTATATAAATTCTACTACTTGGCAATGCTGAACCGACTTCTATAATTCTTTTCAGCCATGCACTTTTTTTATCAATTATTCCTTTTATAATACCAATTTTACCATTAAGGTTTTTTATTTCACTGTTAAGTTTGTCAACATCCGGTTTATATTTTTCATATTGCTGGAGAGAAACTTCAAGTTCATTCAGTAATCCTCTAAGCATCACTTTATCCTGATTGTAAAATAATGTGGGGGTAATTGCTATTAAACCAGCCATTGCAACTGAAAGATATATATAAGGGCGGTTAATTTTAAATTCTCTTATTCTCTCTATTTCTTCCGGCAAAAGATTTATGTTTACAAACGTTTGCATTGTTCTTCTAAGAGCAATTCCAACAAGGATAGCAAATTCAATTTCTCTTTCCTTAAGGTCAGAATATTTTGCATTTAATTCAATATTTGAAAAGGGAGAGAAGAAAAATGTTTTTATACGGGCTTTTTCTTCAAAAAATTCTTTCAATCCTTTAAGGAGTGCAGTTCTTCCACATAGATAAAATTCTTCAACTTCAGGACCTTTCTGAGTAAATCGCCAGTAATCAATTGAATTCTGAATTTCTGTATGTAAACTTTCAATTGAGGCATTAACAGAAGGTAGATTTAATCCTTCTTCTATTTTTTTCTTTTCTGCTTCTTCAAAAGAAATTCCTTCTGTTTCTACAATAGAATTTGTTAATGTATCCCCTGAAACTGTAAGAGAACGGAGTAAAAGTTTATTTCCATGAGTGATTATAAAGTTAGAAGAAGATGCTCCTATTTCAAGAATTGCCTGACATTTATCACTTCTAAACTGAGCAGAAAACATAAAAGCATTAAGAAGAGCAAAAAGGTCTGTATCAAGAAAAAGAGGGTCTATTCCAAGTGTATTTATTTTTCCCATATATTCGTTTATAAGTTCTCTCTTCACTGCTCCAAGTAAAATATGGTAATTGTTTGCTTCCTCTCCCACTATCTGATATTTCCACTCCACAACTTCCAGAGGGAAAGGTATCTGCTGCTGAACTTCATACTTAAGTATATCCTTCAATTTTTTAGGGGGAACTTTTGGAACAGGTAACGACCTGACAAGTACTCCTCGTCCAGGGAGAGAAACATAACCTGACCTGGAAGGAAGTTTACCTATGAAATTTTTACCTTCTGTCCTTATAAAATTTTCTCTTTCTTCTGGGGACATTGGAGGAATTAGAAGTTCTTCATAATAGGTAAGAGTAGGTTTACCACTTATAAATTCAATATCAGCAATTCTTATTTTTGTATTTCCAATATCAATCGCAAAATATCTACTCCTTCCCCCTATTTTCACTTTCTTTTCCTTTTAAAAACAATTGCGGGGGGCCGATTCGAACGGCCGACCTCCGGGTTATGGGCCCGGCGAGCTACCACTGCTCCACCCCGCATCTTTCATATAGATTTTATAATAACAGCCTATGCGGTCCTTGTCAAGTTTTCAATCTCTTTTTTGATTTCGTTCTCAAGATTTTCTATTCTTGATTTTGCCCTTTTTATCTGAATTCTTAATTTTTCCTGCTCTTTCTCCATTTTTATAAGTAATTCGTGGAGTTCAAGTACATAAAAGAAAAGAAGGTCAATTTTGTCAGAAGAAGGATATTCTCTCTGTAAGGAAGTTATTCTTTTGTCTATTTCTTCAATAATTTTTTTTATCTGGTCTTCACTTAAATTTGATTGAATTTTATATTTTTTCCCAAAAATGCTAAATGTTTGAAATTTCACCTCTTAATATTCCTCCAAATTTTGTCTTTAATATACTCATTATTTTCTCTGAAAATTTATCTATTTCCAAAGTTTCAAGGGTTCTTTCTCTATGTCTGAAAATTACAGAGAAACTGATGCTTATCTTCCCTTGAGGTATTTTTTTCCCTCTATAAATATCAAAAACTTCTATTTTCTCCAGAGGTAAATTCAGAGAATAGATTGCATTTTCAACTTCTTCCCAGTTTAAGTCTGCCGGAAATATAAATGAAAAATCTCTTCTTGAAGAAGGAAATCTGGGCAGTTCTTTAAATATCTTTTCAAAAGAAACCATTTCAAGTATTTTTTCAAGATATATTTCTCCAGCATAAATTTCTTCTTTTTCCACATCATAAA
>JAGHCG010000023.1 GCA_021160565.1 bacterium
ATTTAATCTCTCTTCGGTTTTCTGTTGGGCTATGGCGAGTTGGTCTACCCTTTCAGTGAGTTGGTTTAATCTCTCTTCAGTTCTTTGCTGGGCTATGGCAAGCTGGTCCACCCTTTGAGCAAGTTGATTTAATCTCTCTTCGGTTTTCTGTTGGGCTATAGCAAGTTGGTCTACCCTTTGAGTGAGTTGGTCTACCCTTTGAGCAAGTTGGTTTAATCTTTCTTCGGTTTTTTGTTGGGCTATGGTCAGTTTTTCAATTGCTTCCTTCAACCTTTCAAATTCTTCTCTTTTTATTCCAAATTCTTCCCTGAAAAAATCGTAAAGCTCTATCACTCCATCTTTAACTTCTGGAGGAAATTTATCAATAACATTTTTAAAACTCTTCATTTTTCTCCTTCCTTTTTCTTTTTATTGTATCGGAAAATTAAGTGTTTTGTAAAGGGCGCGAATTGAGACATAATAAATTTCCTGTGGGTAGTAAAAAAATATGGTGTCTAATATATAGTTAAAGAGGGGTAAAATTCAGAATAAAACCGGGAGAGGAAAATGGGAGGATGGAAATTGAGTAAGGAAAAATTTGAGAGATGCAAGAAAGAGGCAGTAGAAAAGACAGTAGAGAAATTTTTTCCTGATATAGAGGGGAAGAAGAAGATGGGGTTGGTGCAGGTTTTTTGAGGGGTTGTTTAATGAATTTATGGTGAATGAGAGGCAGATATACATAGAGAAAGAAGAGAAGGATAAAGGGAATTGGTATTCAATCCCCAACAACAGACCTCTTGATAAAAAAGGAGGTATTAAACTGCTAAATATAGCATTCAAACAAGGGCACGAAAACTGGCAGAAAGGAAAGAAATGTTGTAAAATTATCATTTAAAAGAGAGGGAAAGAATGGGATTGATTGTTCAGAAATATGGTGGTAGTTCAGTTGCAGATATAGAAAAGATAAAGTTTGTTGCCAGAAAAGTTGTTGAAACGAAGAGGAAAGGCAATAAAGTTGTTGTGGTTGTTTCTGCAATGGGGAAAACAACAGACAATTTAATAAATCTTGCTAAACAAATAAATCCCACTCCTCCGGAAAGAGAACTTGACCTTTTACTTTCAACAGGGGAAATGGTCTCAGTAGCTCTTCTTTGTATTGCAATAGAAACACTTGGAGAGGAAGCAGAAGGATTTCCGGGATACTTTGCAGGAATTAAAACTGACAGTTTTCACACAAAAGCAAGAATTCAGAGAATTGAACCGGGAAGAATTATAGAAGAACTGAATAGAGATAAAATTGTAGTTGTTGCTGGATTCCAAGGATTAAGTCCAGAAAATTTAATAACTACTCTTGGAAGAGGTGGCTCTGACTTAACAGCAATTGCTATAGCGGCTGCCATTAAAGCAGATATATGTGAAATTTATACAGATGTTGAAGGAGTTTTCACATCTGACCCTAATAAAATCCCAGAAGCAAAATTAATCCCTTCAATTTCATATGACGAACTTCTTGAACTCGCATCTACAGGAGCGAAAGTAATGCAATCAAGAGCAGTTGAATTTGCAAAAAAATACAGTGTTTCATTTGTCGTAAAATCAACTTTTAAGGAGGGGGAAGGAACAATGGTAAAAGAACTTGAAGTGAAAGAAGGAGCGGTAGTTTCTGCTGTTTCAATTGATGAAAATCAGGCAAAAATTACAATTTTCGGTGTTCCTGATAAACCTGGAATAGCAGGGAAGATTTTCTCATCTCTTGGAAAAGAAAATATAAATGTTGATATGATTGTTCAGAATACAGGAAAAGATAACCGTGCAGACCTTTCTTTTACAGTGAACATAAATGATATGGAAAAAGCACTGAAAATCACAGAAAAAGTTGCTGAAGAAATAGGGGCAGAAAAAGTCAATGGAGATGCTGATATTTGTAAACTTTCAATAATTGGAGTTGGAATGATGAATCATCCAGGAGTTGCAGGAAGAATGTTCACAGCACTTGCAGAAGCAGGTATTAATATTGAGATGATAAGTACTTCTGAAATTAAAATTTCCTGTGTTATAAGAAAAAAAGATGGAGAGAAAGCATTGAAGAAAGTTCATCAGGAATTTATAGAAAAAAGGGGATAAACGCTGAAATCCTTTGGTAGACAATACTTCTAAATATGGAGGTTTAGCCTCGGATTTTAATGAAGTGCCAGGGTAATTTTTCTTCTTTTCTTTCTTCCAGATAGAATTTCATATCAATTCCTGTTTTATTAAATGCTTCTTCCCATAGAGAAAAATCAAAGTGCTCTTTCCAGTTTTCCATTTTTCCTCCGTTTTTCCAGACATTATATATAACTTCATTCAATTTCTCATCCCCTCTTCCAAGAATACATTCAATACAACTCATTTCATATGGATGAAAATTGAATTTAATATATCTATTTTTCTTAAGTCTTTCTGTTATAAAAACTCTCTTTTCTTCATATTCTTCTCTGGTTATAAACCTTTTTCTTTCAAGTGGAGTATGGGGTTTTGGAATGAAAGTATTGAATGAGGCTTTTACCATTATAATCTTTGAAATTTCATTTATAAGATTCACAACTTCTTTCAATTCCTCTTCATTCTCCTCTGGAAGACCAATCATGAAATAGAGTTTTATCTGTCTCCATCCTCCTTTTCTTGCTTTTTCTGCCTGTTTGAGTATTTCCTCGTCTTTTATTTTTTTCCCAAGTTTATATCTCAAATTCTGGCTTGTTTCTGGAGCAAAAGTCAATCCTGTTTTTTTTATCTCCTTTAATCTCAATGCAAGTTCAAATGAAAAAGTATCTATTCTGAGTGAAGGGAAGGAAATTGAAACTTTCCTTTCAGAAAATTCTTTAAGTAATGCCTCAATAATTTTATCAATGTGAGGATGGTCTCCAGAAGAAAAGGAAAGAAGAGAAATTTCTTCATATCCAGAATTTTTATAACTTTCTTTTGCAATTTCTACGATTTTCTCAACCGCCTTTATTCTCACAGGTCTCCAGCAAAAACCTGCCTGACAGAATTTACATCCTCTTCCACATCCTCTCATAATTTCCACTGAGATTCTATCGTGAATAATATCCATTAAGGGAACTATCCACTTAACAGGGAAAAATGAGTTATTGAAATCTTTCACCACTCTTTTTTTAATGGTATCTTTCTTAAACATCGGAACATAAACTCCTTCTATTTCTGAAAGTTTCTCCAACAACTTCAACCTGTCTTTATTTCTGAATTCTTTCACAATTTCAATAATTTCATTTATAACTTCTTCTCCTTCGCCAATAACAAAAGCATCAATAAAATTTTCAAGAACAACTGGATTAAAACAGCAATTCCCACCAGCAATTACAACAGGGTCTTTCTCTTTTCTATATTTTGAAAAGAGAGGAATTTCAGCAAGATAGAGTAAATTAAGAAAATTTGTAAAATCAAGTTCTGAGGATAAACTGAAAGCAACTATATCAAATTCTTTAACCGGTTTTTTTGTCTCAAGTGTGAAAAGGGGAATTTTTTCTTTTTTTAAAATTTCTTCCATATCTGAAAAAGGAGAGAAAAACCTCTCACACAGACAATCTTTCCTTTCATTTATAATTCCATATATTACTCTCAATCCAAGAGATGACATACCAATTTCGTAAAGGTCAGGATAGGATAAAGCAATTTTAACTTTATCCTGTGAAAATTCTTTAAAAGAAACATTTATTTCTTTTCCCAGATACCTCGCTGGTTTTTCCACAAAAGGTAAAATTTCAAGTATTTTGTTTTTCATCTGGAATTTTCGCTGAAGAGATTTTTTTAAATTATACTTCAAAAAATCAATACTTTTCAAAAGTGAAATACAAATCGCCGAAATCCATTGATATACAATAATTCCAGATGCCGAGGTTTAGCCTCAGAACATAAGGGAGTTTTCTTTTATATTTACAAGGAAGACAACCGATATTAGAGAAACTATTAAAGATGAGCCCCCATAACTTATAAAAGGAAGAGGTATTCCAACAACAGGGAAAAGTCCCATTGTCATACCGATATTTATTGTGAATTGAGAAATAAACATTGTAAATATTCCTGCACCCAGTAGTTTTGCAAATCTATCGCTTGTTGAGGAAATTATGTCTATAATGGTTTTGAAAAAGATAAAGTAAATTAACAAAAGTACAATAACTCCTACAAAACCGAATTCCTCTGCAAGAAGACAGAAGATAAAATCTGTGTGATATTCAGGAAGAAAAGCAAGTTTTGTCTGTGTTCCCTGTAAAAATCCCTTTCCAATTAACCCTCCTGAACCAATTGTTATTTTTGACTGAAATAGATTATATCCGGCTCCAAGCGGGTCTCTCTGAGGGAAAAGGAAGGTAAGAATTCTTTCTCTCTGATAATCCCTCATGATAAACCACAACAATGGACTTAAAAATAGGGCTGAAAGGAAAAGGAAAATAAATTGTTTTCTCGTAAGACCTGCTTCATATATAATTCCCAGAAATATAAGAATGAAAATAAAAGCAGTTCCAAGATTTGGCTGTTTTAACACAAGAAGAAATGGAATTCCAACAATTATTACACTGAGAAAGAAAACAGGAAATCTTCTCACATCTCTTCTGGAAAGGTATGCTGAAAGTGTAATTATAACAACAATTTTTGCAAATTCTGCAGGTTGAAAATTAAACCATCCAAGTTTTATCCACCTTGATGCTCTTCCATGACCGATAAAAAGAACAAGAAGAAGAAAAAAGAGAATCAGAAAATAAAGAAATGTGGAAATTCTGTTCAGATGGCGATAATCAAAATTTTTGAGAAAACCTATTATTACTGTTCCACCAATTACCCACATACATTGTTTAAGAAAAAACCCTTCCCTTGTAATTACTCCTTTTGAAGCGCTGAATAGAAGAAGGAGTCCAATAAGGATTAAAAGATATGTCCAGAAAATTAAAGAAATATCCTGAAATTTTTCTTTAAGATTAATCATCTTTCCTCTCCGCCTGTAAAATCTGGTATTTCACTGTTTCTTTCAGAAGTTATTTCAGCACTTTGTGGAATGAAAATTCTTCTCAATATTCTTCCAGCAATTAAAGCAGCTTCAGCAGAAGATGCACTATCAAGATAGACCACAAGAGCAATTTTGGGATTATCCGCCGGAGCATAACAGACAAAAGCACCATGAGGTTGAAGTTCAAGTTCCCTATGAGCTCTCTGAGCAGTTCCAGTTTTTCCCGCTACTTCCAGACCTTCCACATTCGCAAGAACTCCTGTACCAAAAACAACCACATTTCTCAAACCTCTTTTCAGTATCTCCATCGTCTCAGAACTTATATAAACTGTTTTCCTTATTACAGGATGGAACTCCTTTATTACTTCACCTCTTGGAGAAACTATCTTTTTTACAATATAGGGTTTCCAGATATTTCCTCCATTTGCCACAGTTGATATTAAGGAAAGGAGTTGTATTGGAGTTGTAAGAAGAGCCCCCTGCCCTATTGAAAGATTTAATGGGTCTGTTTCATATCTTGTGGGCAAATATCCAGATTTTTCTCCGGGTAAATCAATACCTGTTGGTTTTCCCAGTTCAAATTCTCTGGCATATTCAAGTATTTTAGGAACTCCCACTTTCATACCAATAACTCCAAAAAATATATTACAGGAAAATGGAAGAGCAAGGTTTATATCAACCCAGCCATGACCTTCCTCTTTCCAGCAATGGAAAACTCTGTCTCCTATTTCTATTTCTCCAGTACATTCAATTCTATCATATTCCTCAATTACTCCTGTCTCAAGAGATGCTATTTCAGTAATAATTTTAAAAATTGAACCGGGAGGATATTGTCCCTGAATTGCTCTGTTTAAAAACGGGTTCCCTTCTTTATTAAAGTAAAGAACCACATTTTCAGGGTCAAAACTTGGTTTACTAACCATAGCAAGAATCTGTCCATTCCTGGGATCTTCAGCAATCACACATCCTATTCTTCCTCCCAATTCTTCATAACATATTTCCTGAATTGTCTGGTCAATTGTAAGAATAAGATTATTTCCAGGAATAGATGCCTTTTTACCAAGAATTTTCCGCTGATGACCAAGAGCATCTACTTCCACCTGAATTCCGCCCGGTATTCCTCTTAAATACTCCTCATAATATTTTTCAATTCCCTGCTGTCCTATAATGTCTCCCTGTTTATATCCTTTTGATTTTAGAAGTTTCAACTGTATTGGGGTTATTTCTCCAGTATAACCTATCAGATGAGCTGCCTTTTTCCCGAGAGGATATTTTCTGGTTAAGCCTTCCTGAACAAAAATTCCGGGTAATCTCATTGAGTTTTCTTCAATCAATGATACTTCTTTTTCTGTTAACTTCCTTTTGAGAATTATTCTGTCATATGGATTGAAATATCTTCTTTTGAATTTTTTTATAATCGTTTCCTTACTGTAAGATATTATTTTTGAAAGTATTTCACTTTCTTTCTCAATATCTTTCAAATCATAAGGAACAAAAACAAGATTAAGGCAGGGAGTATCTTTTGCAATTATTCTCATATTTCTATCGTAAATTATCCCTCTTGGAGTTCCTGTTTCTATTGTCCTTATACAGTTTTTGATAGATAATTGATAATAGTAGGAATATCTCACAATCTGTAAATAAAAACTTCTCAAAAGAAGTACCAGAAGAAGGATTTTTGTTAAATTC
>JAGHCG010000051.1 GCA_021160565.1 bacterium
CCATTTTCTCCGCCAATTTTATTAAGGTATTCAATAATTTTTATTGGTTTCATTTTCCTTCCATTTATTCCCACCGGTATACCTTTCTCAAATTCAATTTCAATATAAGCAGGTTTATCAGGTGCTTTTTCTGGAGAGGTAGTTATCTGATATGCATCTTCTGGCGGTTCTTCCCATGGGTCTTCAAGTTTTCCACATTCAATTGATATTCCCCATAAATTTTCATCTATGCTGTAAGGTTTTTCTTTTGTTGCAGGAACAGGAATATTATTTCTTCTGGCATATTCAATTTCTTCTTCTCTTGATTTAAATTCCCATTCTCTTAAAGGAGCAATTATTTTAAGGTCTGGAGCAAGATATTTAAAGGCAAGTTCAAATCTGACCTGGTCATTCCCTTTTCCTGTACATCCATGGGCAACCGCATCTGCTTTCTCTTTTCTTGCAACTTTTACAACTCCTTCTGCTATTAAAGGTCTGGATAAAGCAGTTGCCAGAGGATATTTGTCCTGATAAAGAGCACCTGCTTTAAGTGTTGGAAGTATATATTCCTTTACAAATTTCTCCCTTAAATCCTCAAAATAAAATCTGGTTGCACCTGTTTTTAATGCTTTCTTTTCAAGTTTTTCAGGATTTTCTTTCTGTCCAATATTTGAAGTATAAGCAATAACTTCAGCATCATATTTTTCTTTCAACCATTTTATACAGATAGAAGTGTCAAGTCCACCTGAATATGCAAGAACTATCTTCATTTTTCTCCTCCGTTTATAAAATCTTCTCCTCCCTCATTCTTTTAAATAATTTTAACCTTCCATATGTCAAAGCACCAAATCCAGCAGGAATACATATAAGATTTAACAGAATTTTTAAAGAAGATTGAAGTGAAATCAAAGTAAAGAGGAAAACGCCGATCAGAACAGAAAAAAACCATGTTAATTTTTTCTCTTCAAGTTTAAAAAGTATTTTTCTACCAACATATATTAAGGGAAAAACCCGTGAAATATAAATTGAGGAGATAAAAAGTGAGGTCATTATAAGACCGAGAGGAACTCCAACTATTGTTATGAAAATTACAATTATGAGGAGAGAGGTGAGAATTAAAAGAGCGAGCCCTGTTATAAAAGATTTAAAAAAGTTTTTTCCTGAAATTTCAGAAGTCTGGGAGAGAAGATTTGGAGCAAGGAATAACATAAAGAGAAAAGGAAAAAGAAGAGAAAAAAAGGTGTAAATTCCTCTTATTTTCCTCATAGAAACAGGTGTTTTCTCTTTTATCTTCTCACTCACCGGTTTTTTCCACTCAATTTTTCCTTTTATTTTCACATCTGAAAAGAGAATTTTTTCAGGAGAATAATATGTCAAATTCCCATTTATAACTGTTCCCTTTTTAATTTTTATCTCGTTTCCATAAATAACAACATTATTGAAAACACCTTTTAGAATTACATCTCTCCCCCAGATTATAGTTTTACCTTTAACTTTTCCTGCTATATTAAGAAATTCAGCACACAACCTTAAATTTCCATTCACAGAAGAATTGAGTAAGGTTATTTTTTTCCCGATACCTGTTAAACTTCCTCCAATTTTTCCCTCAACAAATACAGAATTTCCAGCAAGATAAATATCATTTTCTGCATTTCCTTTAAAACTCTGAAAAATTCCCAGTCCAATAAAATCTCCATTAACCGAAATATTTTCTGCTTTTATTTCCTTTCCTATTCCAATAAACTCACTTTGAAGTTCCCCACTTATTTCTATCTTTTCTCCAACAGTAAAAACTTCCTCCTTTGAACTTTTTATTGAAATTTTTTCTCCAAGTAAAATTTTTCCTTCAGTTCTTATAAAAAAGAGTATAAGAAAGAGAAATAAAAGTTTTTTCATTTTTTTAATTTTTTCATCATTGCAATTTCATCACATCTGGGGAATTTGGGACAATTTATACAGTCAAGCCATATTTTATGAGGGAGTTTTGACTTAGAAATTTTTTCAAATCCAAATTTTTCAAAAAATTCAGGAATGTAAGTAAGAACAAAAATTTTTTCAAGACCGAGTTCCTCTGCTTCTTTAAAAAGAATTTCAATTAATTTTTTTCCATAACCTTTTTTTTGAAAATTTTTTGAAATTGCCACAGACCTTATTTCTCCAAGAGTTTTCCAGGTAATTCTCAATGCTCCACAACCTATTATCTTTCCTTTTTTTTCAATAACTGTGAAATCCCTCAATCTTTCGTAAACCAAATTCATTGAGAGAGGAAGCATTTTCCCTTCAGAAGCAAAAGAATTCACAAGTTTTCTTATTTCATTTGCATCTTTTATATTTGCCTTCCTTATCACAATCTTTTCCTTCATTTTATATAAACCTTTCTTCCTGAAATGCTAACTCTCCCTTCAGCAATTAATCTTATAGCAAGAGGATAAATTATATGTTCTTTCTCCTGTATTCTCTGATGAAGAGTTTCCGGAGTATCATCCGGAAGGACAGGAACAACTGCCTGCAAAATTATTGGACCTGTATCAACTCCTTCCTCAACAAAATGTACTGTACAGCCAGAAAATCTCACTCCATAATCAATTGCCTGTTTCCATGCTTCAAGTCCGGGAAAGGCTGGTAAAAGTGAGGGATGAATATTTATAATTCTCTGGGGGAAACTTTTCAGAAATGTTTTTTTCAATACCCTCATAAATCCTGCAAGGCATACAAGTTCCACACCATTTTCCTTTAGTACTTCCACATACTTTTTTTCAACATCAGGTTCAAGGAATGTTTTATACTTTCCTGGTGGAATATATAAACTTTTTATTCCCTCCTTTTTTGCCCTCTCCAGAGCATACGCTTCAGGATTGTCACTCAAAACAACACCAATTTTTATCGGGAGATTTTCTTCTTTTATATAGTCAATTATTGCCTGTAAATTACTACCTTTTCCAGAAGCAAGAACACCTATTGTAAACATTTTTTAATC
>JAGHCG010000005.1 GCA_021160565.1 bacterium
ATTTAAAGGAAAACCATTACTTATTCCCCTTAAGATAAAACTGTCCTGAAAATAAATATGATTCAGAAGGTCAGGTTTTCTTAATATACTATGATATTCATTAAAGGGGTATACCCAAAGAATTGGACCTGGTTTATCAGGAGAAAATTCAATTCCTCTTTTTATATGATATGACACTTCCTCTGCCTGTTTCTCAGAAACTTGTCCTTTCTCTGTATCTATAGTGAGAAGTTCAATATCCGTAAATTTTTCAATTTCTCCTTTTTCATTAATTCTACTTACCGTCATCGGCACATAGATATCAAAAGGTTCTCCTCCATAATAATCCCACCATGGATTTGCTACAAACCATGGGTCGTTTATATAAAACCTTATAGGTATTCTTCCATCTGGAATTTCTGATAACCTTGTCAAGTAAATACCTATTTCTCCGCCTAAATCTTTTGAACCCCAGGGAGTATTTGGAAGAGAGAACTTCAGTTTTCCTACTTCGTAAATTTTTTTATAATTTATTGCATCTTTCGCAATATCAATACCTACTGAAGAATCTGTTCCCCTTACCTCTATAGGTCCCTTATACTCCCTTCTGAATATTCTCCAGAAAGAAATCACTCTTTTTTCAATTTCTTTTACTTTTTCAATTCTATATTTTTCTCCATCAAAAATTTCCCCTTTATGATACCAGGAATAAGGAGTAAATCCGAATCCATTGGAAAACCATATATAATCAACTCCAAAATCTTTTGAAAATATTGAAAATTGTTTACCCAAAAATTCTCCAAATGGCAATTTACCTTTTATTCCTTCTGAAAAACCTTTCACTTTTATATTCACATTCTCTATCTCTTTCCAGCAACATACAACAGGAAGTGTTTTGTATTCTGTATGAGGTCCCCCCGATAAAATTTCTGGATGTTCCACATACCTGAATTTATCATGAACAAATTCAGGGTATGAATCAAATGGAATCCCAACTCTTACTTTCTTTTTATATTTTTCCTTACAGATTTTTTTGAAGGAACTTATTATTATCTTCAACTCCTTATATCTCAATCTTGGGGGGTTTTTCATATAAAGTTGCGCTTTATTTACTCTATGATACTTCCCCTCTGGATAACAACCAAAATCATAATTGCAATAGCCTATATATTTTGCCCAATTTATTTCCTTATTTAGATCTCCATCCCACAGCAGTATTTCACTTCCATCTCCAACCCAAAGCAAAATAGATATTTCCTCTCCACTGTTTATTAAACTCTCCCAACTTTTCAAAATTTTTTCACATTTATCATAGATATATTTTTCATTCCTCTTTTTAAAGGGTTTTAAACTCATCTCCAATACAATTCTCTTTATTTTTTTCACGACTTCCCTCCTTTTTAAACTCTCAAGATTAAAAATCACCATATTCATTTTTCCTTGGGAGTTACTATAGCTGCTTCAATTCCCAGACATCTTCCCACCATTTCAATTTTCTCACCAATATGACCTATACCAAGTGCAAAGTGATGAGTAGGTCCCTCCATTGTCCATCTTTCAAGAAAAGTTTTTACATCTGGTTTAAACTTCCCTCTCGTATTTGTATTTCCAGTGGCTGGAATTGGTCCTGGTAAAGACTCTCCTTCCGCAATTATCATTTTAAATCTTCCATTATATGTTTGAGTAAGTCCAAGTATTGTAATAGGACCTGTTTTAATTCTGTATTCAACAGATGGACCGAATCCTCTCTTCCCGTGATATACCTTTAATTTCCTTAAAACTGGTCTTCCATCTGCTACTAAAAGATGGTGTGGTCCATCATGCCCAACAAGAACAAAATCCTTTTTAAAATCTATTGGATGAAACTCTGCAAAAGAACCACCTGCTCCAAGTCTATCCATTATTAACATCGCTATACAATTTTTTAAATCAAGTTCTCCTGCAACTGGATAACCTCTACTGGTTAAAAGAGAATTTCCAATAATCATTGCAGCATGTAGTTTTTCATTCTCATTCCCGTCAAGTCCTCTGTAATAGTAGGCAAGACCAGTGAGTTTAAACTTTTCAAACAGTTTATCCATTCCACATGACACCTTTGCTGGCCAGATTAAATCTTTCTCTTCAACCTTTTCAGTTATGGGATCCACTTTAGGGTCAGGAAAATCAAAAATATTCTTTATTAATTCAATTCTTTCTTTTACTTCTTTCTCCTTCACTTCCTTTATGATTTTAGCCAAATCATCTATCTCTATATGTTCTACATGCATCTTAAAGTGAGCATCAAATATTGTTGGATCAGAGTTCATATCAAGCATGCCTTCATAAACATGTCCAAGCAATCCTACCCTTGCATTCTTAAGTCCATCTAAAACAGTTGCTACATCACACCAATTCAGAATTTTCTTCCATTTTTCTTCATCTTCATATAAATAACCAACAATTACATCCCTCAATTTTTGATTTGCTCTCAACAAAACTCCTGCAATTTCAGGTAAACTTGTGATATTATCATTCTCCAGTTGAACAGCAGTTGTGGCTTTTTCATAATTCATACCAAGAGATGGTTGTAGTCCTAAAAGAACAACTGGGACATTTGCTCTTTGAACAACAGGTAAAGCATTTGCACTTGGGGAGTAAGTTGCAACATAGCAAAAAATAATGTTTAAATCTTGAGAAGAGAAAAAATTACCCACCTCAAATGCTTTATGGGAATTATCACACAATTCAAGAAAAGGAATTATCCTGCAATTTGCTTTACTTTTTAACTTCTCAATAAAGAAATAGTAATGGTTTAATATCTTCTCTTTTAACCCAGGAAATTGTTTCCAGTAGGTATCATGTCCAACCGCAAAAATTCCTACTTTCCCAGAATTAAATACTTCTCTCTTTAATAG
>JAGHCG010000259.1 GCA_021160565.1 bacterium
ACTCCTGTCCCTTCTTTCTGATATTTTTCAAAACCCTCTGGATATTTGCTTTTCTTTTCTGAAGAAACATAAAGTTTTATTTTTTCTCCAAAATAAATTGAAGAACCCTCAATAGAAAGAACTTTATTTTCATATGAAAGGTCTTTTTTACTCCACGATTTTATTTTTTTAAATGATTTACCATTATCTTCTGAAATAAATAAAGCAAGTTCAAGTCCTCTTTCTCCCTTACTCACTCCATATCTACTATCTCCTGCATTCCTGTATCTTCCTGTTAAAATTATCCTTCCTTCTTTATCTTTTCTTATTTTCCCTCCTCCAAACCAGAAGCCTTTATTCCTTTCATACGGTTCAACTATCACCCTGCATTTTTCCTGGTCTATTAACTTTTTCCCCAGATTTATAAGTTTTTCCTCATATTCCTTTTCCAGTTTCTTCATTCTTACACCTCCCTTCTTTTCTTAGAACTTTACCATGTAGAAACTCTCTCTGGAGAAGGGTCCATTGTAAAAACTGCCCTATCAAAACATTTCTTTATAAGTTGTTCTTTCTTCTCTCTATATTCCTTTTCATACCATAAATTATTGAATTCATAAGGGTCTTCCTCTAAATTATACAATTCTCCTTCGTCTTTACCATGATAGACAACTATTTTATAATTCTGGTCTCTATACATTGTAGCATATACTTTTTCTCCATTATAAAGGACATGAGAATTATAATATTCTGAATAAATAGAGGATTTGTGGAAATCTGGTTCCTTTTTCCCTGTACAGATATCAAATAAACTTTTCCCCTGTATGGATTCTGGAATTTCCATACCCAGTATATCATAAAGTGTTGGCACTATATCCACAAGTTCAACAAGTGCATTTGAAACCAAATTCTTTTTAAATTTCTCAGGATAGGAAATAATCAATGGTACTCTCACACATGGTTCATAAAAAAATGGGCCTTTAAGATATATTCCATGGTCTCCAAGTAATTCTCCATGGTCACTCATGAATATTATAACTGTATTTTCAAAAAGATTTTTCTCCTTCAAAAAATTTATAAGACGCCCAACCTGTTTATCAATTAAAGTAATCATTCCATAATAAGCAGCGGTTATTTTCTTCCTTTCAATAGGTGATAGAGAAACAAAAGAAATTCCCTTTCCTCCATATGCTCCAAAATGGTCAATTTTCTGAGTAAATGGTTTTGTTTCTAATTCACCTTCTTTATAAAGAGGTTCTGGTATTTCTTCTGGATTATACATATTAAAATACTCTTCAGGTGGGTCATATGCATCATGCGGGTCAAATATATTAATGCTTAAACACCAGGAGGAAGGTGTTTCTTCTATAAACTCCATTGCTTTTTCAATGCACCAGGTTGTTTGATGATATTCTTCAGGAACACCCTTGGCCAGTAATGTTCTGGAAAAGTCTTCCTCTGGTCTGTATAATTCTTCCCATCTCACCCCTTTTTCTTTCAGCCATTTCTGATATGCATCTGCTTTTTCCCACTCTTTTGTTGGATAAGGATGATGGTTCCATAAAAATTTTGAATATCCATCATCTGTCCTTTCTTCAATTCTTCCACAGGCTGCTGCTATATGAAGTTTTCCAATAAGTCCACATGTATAACCAATTTCTGATAAAGTTTTTGTTATGAGTTTTTCATGTTTCGGAAAATATTTCTGACCATTCTGCCTGACTCCAACAGTTCTCGGGTATCTCCCAGTTAAAAAACTCGCCCTGCTTGCCTGACATAAAGGGTTTTGAGAATATGCTTTTGTAAAAACAACTCCTTCTTTTATTAAACCATCAAGATTTGGTGTTTTTATATAGGGATTTCCAAGAGAATGAATGGTGTCTCCTCTCTGCTGGTCAGTACATATCCATAAAATATTTGGCTTTTTCATTTTTTATCTTCTTTCTTTTTCTATCTTTCTCTGATAGCCTGAATTTTTAAATTCTTTAATAGGTTCTGGTGGGAGACCTTTTTCCATCCTGCTTTTAAAAACAATTGGTCTTACATCTGAATTCATTAAAACATCATTGAAATACCTGTTTGCTCCAATAATATCTCCTTCAATTTGCAATTTCTTCAATTTTTCTGTATCCACAAGACATGCTTTAGCAAGAGAAATCTGAAGGGAATCAATTGAATGAATTACTGCCTCAATTCTATTTTCCAGCCCTGAAGCCTGGTCAAGTCCATAAAACCAGTTTTTACTTTTCACTTTATTTGAAACCACCTTACCTTTAACAAGATAATAAAAAATCCTTGCCATTTGAGGATTTGGTTCAACTGCATGGTCATCATCTGCTGCATACCTTGTATTGAAATGAAAACCACATCTCACTCCTTCTGAAATTAAAATAGCAACAATTTGTTCCACATTAACTCCGTGAGGATGGTGTCCTAAATCAATCAATACTCCGGAATTTTTCTCTCTTAATTTTACGAGGAGGTAGGATGTTCCCCAATCAGGGATGGTGGTACTGTAAGTTCCGGGTTCAAAAAGTTTATATTCAATCAGTACAAAAACATCATCAGAAATTTTCTTATAAACCTCTTCAATACTCTCCTTCATCAATTTATAATTTTCATCAAGGTCAACCTGTCCTGGATATAAAGAGCCATCAGGAAACCAGAGAGAAATAACACCATTTCCAAATTTCTTAGCAATTTCAGAGGCAAAAATAGTCTGTCTGATATATCTCTCTCTGATTTTCTTTTCAGGATTGGTAAAACTTCCTCTGTGAGAACCAGAAAGGAAATAGGTGGGACTTACTGTTCCAAGTTCAAGATTTTTTTCCTTTACATATCCGTACGCCTTCTCAACAATTTTAAAATCGGGTTCAATTCCATCTTCAGAAAAATCCCATAAAACATGTGTCATAATTTTTTTTCCACATCCTGTAAGTTTATAAACAAAAGAAATATCATCTATTTTTTCATATAAATTTCTCGCTGCTCCTGGTGGAGTATATTTTCCAAACCTTCCTCCTCCAAAAGGACCAAAAACCCAGGAAGGAACTTCTACGTCAAAATTTTTAACTATTCTTATCGCTTCTTTAACTCTTTTTTCTCCAAATTCTTCTGAAAGTTGCAAAATCCCATTTTCAACCCATTTTTCAATCTTCATTTTTCCTCCTTTCAAGGCTAAACCTTTTCTCCAATGAAGAGACCAGTAAAGTGCCAAGGTTTAGCCTTTAAGTGCCAAGGTTTATCCTTGAGGAGTGGCTGGTAAGCCGGATTCTGTTTTAAGGTGGTCATTCATCTTGGCCTGCAGTCACCTGCAGGCTCAAGCGGTCAACCCGGGTCTAAGGGGCAGGGAACCCATAACCCTGCTTGACCTTGCTCCAGGTGGGGTTTGCCTGGCTCCGCCTGTCACCAGACGGACGGTGAGCTCTTACCTCACCATTTCACCCTTATCCGCCAAAAAATGGCGGACGGTATAATTTCTGTGGCACTTTCCAGCCCTTGCGGGCTCCTCCTGTTAGGAGGCACCCTCCCTGCTGGAGTCCGGACTTTCCTCCCGCCAGAAATATGGCGGGCGACCACCCCGCCACTCCTCTTAAAAAAGGGAATTTTGATTTTCAATGAACGAGTTTGCCAGATTATCAGCTTCTTTGTTTTCTTCTCTGGGAATATAAACTATACTAATCTTTTTAAAATTTTCAATCAATGACTTTGATACTGCATATAATCTCTTTATCCATTCATTTTTTACTTTATATTCTCCATTAATCTGTTTTACCATCAGTTGACTGTCAGAGTAAATTGTAACACTTTCTGGATTATATTTTACAGCAGAAATAAGAGAAAAAATGAGAGCGAAATATTCAGCAACATTGTTCGTGGTTATTCCTAAAAACCCTCCTCTTTTTTCAACAAGTTTTTTCTTCTCATCATAAATCAAAAATCCATATCCTGCCTTTCCAGGATTTCCCTTGGATGCTCCATCAATGTAAATAAACAATTTCATTAATAAAGAATTCTGCTACAGTTTTCACACTGAACAATTTCTTTCTTTCTTTTAACTTTTTCTTCAATATAGGTGGGAACATGCATAAAACATCCTGTGCACGTCTCTCCTTCAAGTTTACATATGGCTATTCCATCTTTTTTATTTTTCCTTATTTTTTCATAAAGAGAATAAACCTCCTTATCTATCTTTTCAGCAATTTTTTCCCTTTCCTGTAATTTCCCTTCAAGTTCTTTCTTCAATTCTTCTATCCTTTTTCTTTTTTCCTCTATCTTTCTTTCAAATTCCTTTTTCATCATCTCTGATTTTTTCCTGAAATCCTCCTGTTTTTTTGCTATTTCATCATTTCTTTCCATTAAAATAAGAATTTCATCTTCTGTATCAGAGATTTTTTTCTTGAGATTTTCTATTTCTGCAAGGACGGAGTTATACTCTTTATTTGTCTTTACTTCATTCAATCTGTTTTTCAATTTTTTAACTTCTTCTTCCAGTGCATGAAGTTCAAGTTCTTTCTCTCTCCTTTCCACCTGTAATTTTTTATGTTCTTCTTTTATAAAATTTAACTCGTTCAATTCTTTATTAAGTTGTTCCTGAAGTTGGTTTTTTAAAACAGGAAAAGAAGAAATCTCATTTTCTATTTCTCTTATTTCTTCATCTACTTTTTGCAATTCAATAAGTTTTTCAATTTCTTCCTTAATCATAGAAACTAATATTATATTATTTTTGATTTAAAGTCAAAAATAGATTTTTCAAAGAAAAAAATGAGTTTTCTATTCTACTTCGAGGGGGGATATTTTGCTTCAATTACAGATTTAATACCACCTCTTGGATTGAACTCTCCTCTTACTTTAACCCATTTAGGCTTACATGCTTTTACAATGTCATGAAGAATTCTATTAACTGCATTTTCATAAAAAATCCCGAGGTTTCTGTATGCCTGAATATAAAATTTCAATGATTTAAGTTCAATAACCCACTTATCAGGTTCATATTCAATAGTTATTGTTCCAAAATCTGGCTGTCCTGTTTTTGGACAGAGAGAGGTGTATTCAGGAATAATTATTGTGATGGTATAGGATTTGAACTGATTTTCAAAACATTCTATTTCAGGGAGTTCTGCATCAAGACCCTTTTTTGCAAATTCACTGTATTCTGAATTCATTTTAAAAAGTTATGGTAAAAGAATTAAATTCTCCCTTATACTCTTCCTCTATTTTTTCAATTTCTCTTATATTTTTTCCAAGATACCCCTTTTTCAAATCATCAACAAATCTTTTAAGGTTTTCCTCTTCTCCTTCTGCAACAATTTCAACTCTCCCATCTGGAAGATTTTTCACCCAGCCAGTTATTCCACACGAAAGGGCTATTCTCTCCGTATACCATCTGAAACCTACTCCCTGAACAATTCCACTTACAAATAGATGATACCTTTTCATTTTTTGGGGAGGGAGCCCCTACACAGAGGGGCTCCCTTTTCCTCAATACTCAGGGTAAGGGGGTGGGGTGGTGGTAGATTTTTCTTTCTTTTCAGGAATTTCTGTAATCAATGTTTCTGTTGTAAGAAGCAATGCAGCCATACTTGCAGCATTCTCTATTGCACTTCTCACAACTTTTGTCGGGTCAATAATTCCTGCTTTTACAAGATCTTCATATTCATCCTTTTCAGCATTGAATCCAAAGTTTGGATTATCCGCCTCTCTTACCTTTTCTACAACAACTGCTCCATCAAATCCTGAGTTTTCCGCAATCTGTTTCAATGGAACTTCAAGTGCTTTCTTTATAATGTTTGCTCCTGTTTTCTCATCAGGGTCATCTATCTTCAATTTATCCACTTCATCCTGACATCTGAGAAGAGCCACTCCACCACCAGGAACAATCCCCTCTTCTACCGCTGCTCTTGTTGCACTGAGAGCATCTTCAACTCTTGCTTTTCTTTCTTTCATATCTGTCTCGGTTGGAGCACCTACATTTATAACTGCCACTCCACCAGCAAGTTTTGCAAGACGTTCTTGAAGTTTTTCCCTATCATAATCAGAAGTTGTTTTTTCTATTTCACTCTTTATTTGATTAATTCTTCCTTGAATTTTTGAAGCAGACCCGGCTCCTTCAACTATTGTGGTATTTTCTTTATCCACTATAACTCTTTTTGCTCTTCCAAGCATACCCAGATCAACATTTTCGAGTTTAAGTCCAAGTTCTTCCATTATCGCCTGCCCGCCTGTAAGGATTGCTATATCCTCAAGCATTGCTTTCCTTCTTTCTCCAAATCCAGGAGCCTTAACAGCACAGCACTGAAGAGTTCCTCTCAATTTGTTGACCACAAGAGTAGCAAGAGCTTCCCCTTCAACTTCTTCTGCAATGATAAGTAATGGTTTTCCTGATTGTGCAACCTTTTCCAGTAAAGGAAGAATATCTTTAACTGCTGATATTTTCTTGTCATGGATTAAAATATATGCATCTTCCAGAACACATTCCATTCTTTCAGGGTCTGTGATGAAATAAGGAGAAAGATAACCTCTATCAAACTGCATTCCTTCAACAACTTTCAATTCTGTTTCAGTTCCTTTTGCTTCTTCTACAGTTATAACTCCCTCCTTTCCAACCTTATCCATTGCATCTGCTATTATACTTCCTATTTCTGTATCATTGGCTGCTGCAATTGTTGCAACCTGTTTAATTTCGCTCTTATCCTTTATATTTTTACTCATGGATTTTAACTTATCCACAACTGCTTTAACTGCTTTTTCTATTCCTCTTCTTAAATGAACAGGATTTGCTCCTGCTGCCACATTTTTAAATCCTTCCTTTGCAATAGCAAGAGCAAGTATTGAAGCAGTTGTTGTTCCATCTCCAGCAACATCATTTGTTTTTGATGCAACCTCTCTTAAAAGCTGTGCTCCAAGGTTCATATAAGGGTCTTCAAGTTCAATTTCTTTTGCTATTGTCACTCCATCATTGATGACAGTGGGAGAGCCAAACTTTTTTTCAAGAACTGCACACCTTCCTTTTGGTCCAAGTGTTGGTTTTAAAGATTCTGCCATAATTTCCATTCCTTCCAGAATTTTCCTTCTTGCTTCTTCACCAAGTAGTATCTGCTTTGCCATTTTCCACCTCCTTTATTTTTCCTCTACAATAGCGAGAACATCTTCCTCTTTTAAAATTATGTATTCTTTATCATCAATAGTTATTTCCGTCCCTGCATATTTACCATAAAGAACTTTATCCCCCACCTTTATCTCCATTGGAATTGCCTTTCCACTTTCATCCATCCTTCCTTTTCCAACTGCGACAACTTTACCTTTTTGAGGTTTTTCTTTTGCGGTATCAGGAAGAATTATTCCTCCTTTTGTTTTTTCTTCTGCTTCAAGAGGCTCCACAACTATCCTGTCTCCAAGTGGTCTGATTTTTAATTTTGCCATTTTTACCTCCTTGTTGGTTTAAGAAAGCATCACCAGGAATTTTTCAGATTATAAATTATACCCCTAAAATGTAAAGTGTCAAGATATTAGAGAGTTTTTCAGGATTTTTCAGAAAGCAAAAATTTCCTTCCATATTCATTATGGTGAACTATTAAACTC
>JAGHCG010000217.1 GCA_021160565.1 bacterium
CTCTATGTTCAAACCATACTTCAGCAAATTTTAAAACTACTTCCAGAAGCGGATATTTTTTGAAATTCCTGATAACTTCATCTTTATGCATTTTCACTTTCTTTGTTACATCCAGTCCTATATAATGAGAAAAAATATCTGCTTTATTTACAATATAAAAAGCATGAGGGTCACACACAACATTCCATTCCACCTTTCTATCCTTACCAAAAAACCATCCTGCCATTGAATACATTCCTTTAAGCAAAAATGGTATCTGTGGATCGACTTTAAAAAGGAGTGCAACATTTGTGAGAGGTCCTATTGTTAAAAGGGTTATCTGATTTGGATTTTCTCTTATTGTTTTTCTCATAAATTCAATTGCTTCTCCAGCAGGATAACTTTTTGTGAAATTGAAATAAGGAAGTGCTTTACTCTGGAGACATTTCTTTTGTTTCTGTTCAATTAAAATTGGCTCTTCTGCTCCTGGAAATACAGGAATATTTTTACCAGCCTGTTTACATATTACTTCTGCTATCATGCTTCTTTTCTCTGCCTCTCCTGAAACTGTCGTAATTCCTACAATTTCACAATCTGGATGGGTGAGTAAATATGCAAGAGCAATTGCATCGTCAATATCTGAACCAATATCTGTATCAAGAAGAATTTTCTCTTTCATTTTTTCCTCCCATCTCTTTTAATTTTTTTTCAAAAACAGAAAAGGTTTTTTCATCATAAAGGACAAATCTTATTCTTTTGACTGATTTTAAATTTTTTAATTCCTCAAAAACTGCTTTTATTGAAACTTCTGCTGCTTCTTCAACTGGATAACCGAAAATTCCAGTAGAAATTGCAGGGAAAGCAATTGATTTTAAATTTTTTTCATCAGCAATTTTCAAACTGTTTTTAAAACATTCAGCAAGTTTTTCAGCAGGATTTTTCTCTTCTGAATAGACAGGTCCAAGAGTGTGAATTACAAATGGATTTGGCAAATTGTATCCTTTTGTTATAACTGCTTCACCTGTTTTTATTGGAGCAAGTTTCTTACATTCCTCATAAAGCTGTGGTCCTGCTTTTTTATGAATTGCTCCTGCCACTCCACCACCTGGAGCAAGATAAGCATTTGCAGCATTAACAACTGCATCAATCCCCTTCTGGTCTGTTATATCTCCCTTTATACATTCAATAACTATATCATCAATTTTTATTTCCATTTTACCCCTCCTTTTTAACCTTCAACTACTATCACAGTATCATATTCATTCAGAGGATTTTCAGGTAAATTTTTAAAAAATATTTTCTCTCCATCTTGAATGAATTCTATTTCCTCTCCATTTTCAAGAAAATAAACTCTTTTTATTTCTCTGTCTGCATTTGCAAATACAAATTCATTATTCCAGTAAAAAACATGAAGATAGATTTTATTTTCTTTTCTGGTGTAAACTCCAAAATGAGTAAGAACAGGAGAGGGGGAAGGTGCCATTGCTTTTCTTGTTCCATATATACTTTCTCCATTTTTTTCAAGCCATTTTCCCACTTCCATTAAAATCTCCTCATCAATTTTTTCAATTTTCCCATTTTCATCCGGTCCCACATTCAAAAGATAATTTCCACCATGAGCAGCACACATTGCAAGTTGTCTGATAATTTTTACTGCTGGTTTATGAAATTTATCTCCTTTTGTATATCCCCACCAGAAATCACTTATAGGCATGGCGCATTCCCACTCTCTATCAGATGGGATTATATGCTGTTCAGGAGTATCGTAATCTTCTGGAGTGCCACTTCTATTATTGATTATTATTTCTGGCTGATAACTTCTCACCATTTCATTTAACTCTTTTGCTTTCCAGTCCTCTGCTTTATATGGCCACTGTCCATCATACCAGAGAATATCAATTTTCCCGTAGTTTTTCATGAGTTCTTCTATCTGTCCGTGGGTATATTTAAGAAATTCTTTCCATCCAGAAGGATTTTTCTCCGGTCCCTCAATATACTCCTTTTTGCTCCAGTCAGCGAGAGAATAATAAAGCCCAACTCTAATTTTATATTTTCTGCAGGCATTCACAAATTCTTCAACAATATCTCTTCCAAGAGGAGTATTTAAAGAGTTGAAACCGCTGTATTCTGTTTTAAAAAGACAGAAGCCATCATGATGTTTTGTTGTAAAAACTGCGTATTTCATTCCGGTTTGATGGGCAAGTTTTATCCATTCTTCCGGATTTAAATTTTCTGGATTAAGTTTTTCAGCAAGTTTTCGGTATTCTTCATGGGGAATTTTTTCCCAGAACATAATCCATTCCCCTCTTCCAAGCAGAGAATAAAGACCCCAGTGAATAAAAAGACCGAATTTTGCATCTCTCCACCATTCCATTCTTCTGTTCATTTTACCCTCCATGGAAAACTATTTTTCACATATTTTACAGGAATGTTCAGTTTTTCCTTTAAATCCTTGGTAAATACTTTAATTCCCGGTTCTTCACTTACTTCATGTCCCACTTCAACAGCTCCAATACCTAAATCCTGAAAAGCCCTCATTGAATATTCATCAATTTCTCCAGCAACCACTGTATCCACTCCATAAGATAGAATTTCATCAATAAAATTCCCATTTATACTCAACCCAAGTCCTCCCACAAGTATTCCTATTCTTTTTACTTTTTTATTTTCGTTTCCAATAATTCTTACATATGAAACCTTAAATTTCTTCTTTACAGTTTCTGCCAAGGAACCAAGAGTTGTATTTTCAATCTTATAAACTCTGTAATAACCATCAATAATGAGAGGTTTCTTAAGATTTAATTCTCTGGCAAAAATATCAAAAACATAATGTCTGTCAATGAGAGTATGCAATCTTACAAAACTGATTTTGTTTTTTTTAAGGAATGCAACTCTCTTTTTGCTGGCAATCCCTTTTTCTTTTTTCTGAGAAGCATATTCAGGTGGAAAAAATAAATCTTCATGAGAGATAATAAGATTTAAATTATTTTTTAAACATTCTTTCATAACCTTATTTGAAATCATCCAGCATACACAGATACCTTTCAATTTTTCATTTTTAAACCCAAATCTTAATCCCTCTTCATAAGAAAATTCACCAAGCCACTCATTTAAAAATTCAATAAAATCTTTTACTTTCATTTTTCCTCCTATTGAAATTTTTTCTTATTTTCTCCTTCCTTTTTTCCTCTGTCAAAAAATTTTGGTCTGGGAAGAGGAGGATGTTAAACTTAGAAGAAAAGGAGGGTATGGATGGAGGTGAGAAATAAATCTTATTCGGGAGTGAGAGGGTTCAATTATCAGCCATCTTATGGAAGTTGTGGATTTGAAATCTGGTCTAATGTTAATCCAGGCACAATAAAAGTTCACAAATACAAAACTAGACGCGACAAGACCAAAAAAATC
>JAGHCG010000068.1 GCA_021160565.1 bacterium
AAACAAGCAAGCCTGTTTGCTGAAGGAAAATTACATATTCTCCATCTGGTATTGTCAATTATGACAGAACCATTTCCAATTTTTATTTTCCATATTCCTTCAGGATAAATAATTGGTATTGCTGGATAATTTGTTTTTATTAATGGAACTTTTCTAACGATATCAACAGGTTTTGGTTTTCTTTTTTCAATTGGAGTTGCTGAAATCTTAAGAAATATTAATTGTTCATTTGTAATTCCATCTATTAAACTATCATAATTTAATTTTTTTGCTTGAGTTGTTGGCATAAATTTAAATTCTAACTTCCCATTAATTAGTTTCTCAAACCACTCTTTATCATTCTCAGACAAATCACAGATATATAAAATCCCTCCACTTTTTACATATTCAATAATCATTTCTATTTTATTCTCAATTTCTTTTCTTATTTTTTCATCTCTTTCCCCTATGAATAAAATATCCTCTTTCAAATCAGGAATTTTTTCATATTTTTTAAACTCTTTTATCCCGAGGTTGTATTTAAATGCTGAAGATAAATTACCATCTTTTGTTTCAATAACTGCAAAGGTTTTACTGTGTTTTTTATACTTTCCGTATTTAATAAGTTGAATTAGAAGTTGATCAGAAGCAGGAACTTTTCCACATTTATTTATTAAATCCATCTGACAGAAATATATACTTCCTTTACCGGAAGGAAATTCAATTAAGCAGGGTAAAGTCAATCCTCTGCTTCTATTTTGTCTGTTAGTTAATATCAATGGTTTAAAATTTCCTTTTGATGGCATATCAAATAACTCAAAAGCGACTATGTGATTATCTCCCCATAAACAGAAATCGTAATAATCAAAATTTTTCATAACAGGATGAGAATAACTAACTGGATATGCAGTTGAGGTGTAGATGGGTTGAGCAGGATATTTAAAATTGAATGAGCCGAAAGTTATAGGTTCTGTTTTCCCAAGGTAATTCTGACCGAGGAAAATTATAGTTAATCCTTTTCTGACAAGTTCCATTAAGTACTCTGAATTTTCTTTAATTTTTTCATCAAGAGAATTCTGTCCTATAACAAGAACATCACTTTCCTTTAGATTTTCCACTCCATCTATTTTTCTATACTTAATTCCAAGTTTTCTAAAAGCATTTTTTGTTTCTCCTTCAATGTCGTAAAGTTTAACCAGTTTTAAACCCTTTTTTAAATTCTCTATTTCTTTCCTTGGCACAATTTCCCATATGTAATCTTTTTTGTAAACCTTTTTCCCATTGAAATAAAGAACAAGTTGGAATATAAATTCTTTTCTCTCTTTAACTTCTGGCAATTTAATTTCAACTTTTTTCCATTTGATTTCAAACTGGTCAAGATATAAGTTAAATTCCTTTTTAAAAACTTCGTTATTTTTCCATCTTTCAATCAACCTACATTCAACTTTAAAATTCCCATTCTTGAATGTATCATTATGAATACTTAAATTTCTGACAATTTTTTCTCCTCCATAAAATTGCTTTGAAAATTCTCTTGGAAAGACAGCCATAGGAGAGAGTGCTTCCGGTTGAACTGTTGCCCAGCAATGAGCATGAAAACTGTTAACTCCACACTGTCTGTATCCAATGTATAAAAACTCTCTTTCCTTACTGACACCTGCTAAAGAACCAAAACTCCACTTATGCCAGGTGCAAACCGGCTTGTATGTCATTACATCTTCTCCCCAGAGAGAAGCAAAATATCCAGGAATGTTTCTTTCAGAAATCCATGAAAATTCTCCTATCCATATAGGAGTTTTATGGTTCCATGTAGATAAAGTATTTATTTTCCCTTCAATTTCAAGTTTTTCCATGGGACCAGGGTTTGTTTCAAACTGCCTTTTTCTTCTTTCTCTTTCTTCTTTGGGTATCTCGTTTGGTTTTCCATAATAATATGCATCCTGAGGTAAAACTCCATACCATGGATAATGAGGATTTGCCAGCATTGCTTTCCCTTCAAGGTCAAACTGTCTATCATTTGTTACAAGCCTTGTTGGGTCCATTTTATGTATTGCTTCTTCTATCTCATCAAGCCATTCTGCTTTTGCAAGCCATGGAGCATAACATTCATTTCCAGTATTCCACAAAATTATAGAAGGATGATTTCCTCTCTCCCATATTTTTGCTCTGAATACTTTAAGCATACTCTCTTTCAATCTTTTATCCTGATACGCATAATGTGTCCCTCCGTTTGCATCAAGACCCCCTTCCTGTCCAACAATAAAACCAATTTCATCTGCAACATCAAGAGTTTCTTTTGCTACATAGTAAAAATATCTATTTGAAAACTGACCGAGAGATTTTTTATTTGAAAATAATCTATAAGAACCGTTTATTGAATATTTTGTATGGAATCCAGTTCCAAGACCAGGTGCGTATTCTTCATATATTTTTATCTCTTTCCCATTTAAATAAATTTTATCCTTTTCCCATTTCCATTCTCTTGCTCCAAATCTATAATTGTTTTCATCAATTAAATCTTCTCCTTTTAACAGTTTAACATTTAACTGATAAAGATTTGGTGTTTCAGGTGTCCTTAATTTATCAGGTTTCCATTTATAACTTATTTTCTTTTCAATTTCGCTTTTCCCTTCAATTTCTACTTCAAATTTGTCAAACTTCTTTATTCTTTTTCCTTTAAATAAAATTTCTGGTAAAATTGATACTTTTTCTTTTTCATCTTTATCATTTCTTATCCTTAAAATTATTTCAATTTCATTTCTGCTTATCCATGTCCTTATAAGAGTATTTTTTATCCATATCTCAGGCAGTTCTTCAAGATATACACTTTTTGTTATTCCTATAGGATATGTATTTCTTGGCCATCCAGGTCTTATTAAACTTCTTGAACCAACTGATTTTGTAACACCAAGAACAGGTTTTGGATATTCTGGCTTTAAATTTGCTATCCATCCTGTTATACCAAGTAAAAGTTCATTTTTCCCTTCTTTTATTTTATCAGTTATATCAATATAAAAAGGAATTTCACTCTGTTTATGTTCTCCACATTTCTTTCTATTTACCCATACTTCACAATCTTCATAAACACTCTCAAAATAAAGGTAATATCTCTTGTTTTCCTCAATCTTATCTATATCAAAATAAGTTCTCATCCATATCCTGTGAAGTTTTTCAAGTTTTTCTCTATAATACCTTGGAACAGGAAATTTTTCCCAGCCATTTTCAGGTGGTGGAAATTTCAATGGAGAATCTTTTCTCCATTTCAATATTTCCCAGAAGTATTTCCTGTATGATTTCCTTGTGTTTGGAGTGTCTAAACACCAGATTTTTCTTGTCTCTGTTTCTTTATATGGTGGAAGTACATACACTGAATAGGAAAATTCTCCCAAATTACTTTTAAATTTACATAAAAATTTATATGTATTTTTATTTCTGCATGGTAAAGTCAATCTGGTTCTTTTTCCAGGAGGTAGTTCAACAGTTTTTTCCTTTTCTCTATCAAGAATAACTCCAAAATAGTCAAATGGTTTATAGCTAAAATTAAATTTTAGAGGAAATGGTGAAATGTTTTTAATCTCAATATATCCATACCAGTCATTATAAGAATTTATCCCAAAATCACCTCTAACATTTATCAATCTGTAAAGGTCTGCCTTGCCAAAATATACCTCTCCGAAAATGTTATCATTTAAAAACCTTACATCGTATGCAGAAACCAGAATTTCATTTTTCCCCTCTTTCCATAAGTTTGAAGGTATTATGTACCAGTAACCAAAAATGTTCCACCTGTTCCAACCTCCTCTATCAATACCTTTCCCACGATATTTAGTTATGTCCACTCCATTGAAATAAACATTTTTTACCACAGGACCTTCTTTAAAATGTATAAAATAGGGAATTGATATATCTTCTGGCTTGTTAATTTCAAATAAAAACCAGTAAATTTTTTCTGGAATTCTTGGATTTTTTATTTTATATTCTCTGCTTAAAAAAACTTCTGCTGGTATAAATTCTTCTTCCTTTATCTCTTCAAATTTTACTTCCTTCGGTAAAATCTTCCATTTATAACTTAAATCAATATAAGAAAAAGATAAAAAATTTAAAAATAAAAATAATATACACC